>NZ_RCVK01000133.1:0-20499 GCF_003667485.1 Micromonospora sp. BL1 | reverse complement strand
TGGGTCGGGGGCGGTACGGTCGGGGGCTGGGTGAGGCGGAGCGACGGCGACGACGGCTGCGGCATCACGGCGAGGCCGGCACCCCGGCCGACGCCGACAGCACCGGCACCGGCGGGACCACCGCCAGCACCGCACCCGTACACGACGACGTGACGCCCCGGCCCGCGCGCGGTGGCCGGCCGGGCGAGCCGGAGCCTCGGGGACGCCGCGCCGCCGCGCCCGCCGAGGAGGGCGAGCGCGGGCTGCGCGGGCTGGTCGGCTCCGGCTCGTCGCAGGTGAGCGTGACGGCCGCGCTGCGGGCACGCGACGCGGCCCGCCCCACCGAGGACGACCTCGCCGAGGCCGAACAGCGGGTGGTGCTCATCCGCCGCAACTGGGTGCCGCGCGAGGACCTGCCCCGCAACGGGCGGTGAACCCGGAGGGGTCCGCTCAGGCGGGCAGCTCGGGCAGGCGGCGGCTCTGCTCGTAGGCGGCCACCTGCTCGATGCGCCGGCTGTGCCGGGGGTTGCCGGAGAACGGCGTGGTCAGGAACGCCTCGACGAGCGCGGTGGCCTCGTCCAGCGTGTGCTGCCGGGCGCCGATCGCGACGATGTTGGCGTCGTTGTGCTCGCGGGCGAGCTGGGCGGTGTCGACGTTCCAGGCCAGCGCCGCCCGGACGCCCGCGACCTTGTTCGAGGCGATCTGCTCGCCGTTGCCGGAGCCGCCGATCACCACGCCGAGGCTGCCCGGGTCACCGACCACCCGGTCACCGGTGTGCAGGCAGAACGCCGGGTAGTCGTCGTCCGGGTCGAAGACGTGCGGTCCCACGTCGACCACCTCGTAGCCCTGCTTGGCCAGGTGGTTGGCGAGGTGCACCTTCAACTCGAAACCGGCGTGGTCGGATCCCAGGTAGACGCGCATACCGCGCAGTCTGACAGGCCCGCCTCCGGACCGGCGCGCGGGCGGCGACCCGGAGGCGGATTCGTCACACGGTCAGTGCGGCAGCTCGGCCACGACCAGGCCGGCGCGCGCCTTCGGGGTGAACCAGGTGCTCTTGCGCGGCATCTTCTCCCGGGCCAGGTTCACCGCGACGAAGTCGTCGACAGTCACCGGCGCGACGAGCACCGCCAGCTCGGCCCGGCCGGCGTCGACCTCACCGACGAGCCAGCTCGCCGGGTAGTCGCCGCCCACGTAGGTGATCCGCTTGTCGCCCGGGTCGAGGCCCAGCGCGTCGCGCAGCAGCAGGCGCTCGACGAGCGCGTGGTCGAGGTTCTCCAGCCGGCCGGCGCCGACGTGCGGCAGCGTCACCGCGTACCCCCGGCCGCCCAGGTGGAGGTGCACGACGCCGCCGGTGGCCGGGACGTCGACCGGCCCGTGAACCGGGGTGACCTCCGCGCCCGCCGCGCGCAGCCGGTCGAGCAGCTCGTCCGGCGTGGTGGTCAGCTCGCTGACCAGCCGGTTGTAGGGCTGGATGGCGACCGACGCGGGCGTGGTGACCACCGCGAGGAAGCGCGGGAAACCGCCGGTCTGCGCGGCCAGGCTGCGGTGGTTGCCGTCCGCGACCACCAGATCCCCGCCGCCGGCGAGCGCGGTCAGCTCGTCCTGCGCCGGGCCCGGACCGAGCAGCCAGATCGCGTGCGTGCGGCCGGACTGGTCGACGTCCGTCGCGGCGGGCGCGCCGGCCGCGTCGGTCGCCGCCGCGAGCGCGGCGTGCAGCTCGTCGCCCTTGCCGGTCTGGAGCAGGAGTACGGGTGAGAGCAGGTGACCGAGCGCCTCGGCCAGGGCGACGCGCTCCCGCACCTTGGCGATGAACACGTCCTCGTTGCGGATCACCAGGCCCGGCTCGTCGGCGCGGGTGGAGATCTGATCGGTGTCGACCATGGCCCACAGCCCGTACGCGCTCTCCTCGCCCGGCGCGCTGATCCGGTAGAGCACCACCACCTGCTCGGCCGGCGTGTAGCTGCCGTCCGCCTTCGCCTCGGCCAGGCGCGCCACGGCGTCCGGCAGCGCGTCGAGGAAGGACTTCCCGAGGCTGCCGGGCGCCCGGTGGGGCATCTCGATGCCCAGGGCGCTGTGCGGATTCGCCTCGACGATGGAGGTGATCTCCGCGTCGTCGGCGAACTCGTCGTAGTTCTGCGCGCCGGTGCCGCCAGTGGTGATCCAGGCCCGGGCGATCGGATGCACGACCGTCATGTCCGCTGACGCTACCCGGGCCCCGATCGGCGCCGCCGCCGGACTCACCCGCTTACCACCAGGTGATAGCGACCGGCCCGGGACGGCTCAGGCGGTGGAGTTGCGGTGCCGGCCCGCGGCGGGGCGGCGCACCGGCGGGGCAGGGCGGGAGCCGGCGTTGAGGCGTACCGTCGTCGCACCGACGGCGGCGCCGGACCGCGACGGCGCGCGGCCGGGCCGGACCGTCTCGCCCGGCGGTGTCATCCGCGAGGTGGCCACCACCCGGGCCACGCCGACCACGATCGGCGGGGCCAGCAGGTCGGCCACCTCGGCCGGGCCGGCCGGCCAGTGGCTCTCGGTCACCGACCAGTACGTCGCACCGGAGTCCTCGGTCGCCTGCTGCGGCGCGTCGTCGGACATGCGGCGGTGCTTGGCCATGGGAACGCCTCCAGGAGCTGCCGTGCTGCGGCCCCCCGCGGGCCGTCGGCTGGGACACCCGGTGAAACGAGCCCCGCACCGGCCCGGTGACGGGCGGTGCGGGGCCCGGGCGCGTCACGTCACGCGCTCAGTCGAAGACCGGACCCTGCTCCCGGGTGCGCTTCAGCTCGTAGAAGCCGGGGGTGCCGGCGACGAGCAGCACGCCGTCCCAGAGACGGCCGGCCGCCTCGCCCTTCGGCGCCGGGGTGATCACCGGGCCGAAGAAGGCGACCTGAGCGCCGTCCGGACCCGGGGCGTGGATCACCGGGGTGCCCACGTCGGTGCCGACCGGCCGCATGCCCGCCTCGTGGCTGGCCCGCAGCGCCTCGTCGTACTGGGTGGACCCGGCCGCGTCGGCGAGCGCCGGGTCCAGGCCCACGTCGGTGAGCGCGCCCACCAGCATGTCCCGGCCCAGGCCCTCCTTGCCGAGGTGGATCCGGGTGCCCATCGCGGTGTAGAGCTTCGCCAGCGCCTCGGCGCCGTGGGCCTGCTCGACGGCGATGCACACCCGCACCGGGCCCCAGCCGTCGCGCATCAGGTCCCGGTACTCCTCCGGCAGTTCCCGGCCGTCGTTGAGCACGGACAGGCTCATCACGTGGAACCGGATGTCCACGTCCCGGACCTGCTCGACCTCCAGCAGCCAACGGGAGGTGATCCACGCCCACGGGCACAGCGGGTCGAACCACATGTCCGCGGTGACACGTTCGGTCACGGTGTTTTCCCTTCACGACATCGTCGCGCCGGGGACCCGGCGCGGTCACCTCCGATCCTCACCCCGTACCCCGGCGCCCGGTACCGGAATGAGAGCGTGACCTCGACCACCGAGAGCGGTCCGTGCATGGAAGACTCGGTCTTCGACGGGCCGTCACGAGCGGCCGGGGGAGAACCGGCGCCGCGGGGCGCGGCGAGACGAGTGGGATGGAGACGAACAGTGCCGGGAGTGCGCAACCTGACCCAGGTCGAGGCGACCGAGCGGGCCCGCCTGCTCGAGGTGACCGGGTACGACATCAGCCTTGACCTGTCGACCGCGGTGCAGTCCACCGGTCGCACGTTCCGCTCGGTGACCGAGGTCCGGTTCCGCTGTACCGAGCCGGGGGCGACCACATTCATCGAGACAGCCGCCGAATCGGTGCGGTCGGCCACGCTCAACGGCGAGCCGGTGGACCTGTCCGGCTGGTCCGCCGAGAAGGGACTGACGCTCAGCGGCCTGGCCGCCGAGAACGTGCTGGTGGTCGACGCCGACTTCGGCTACTCCAACAGCGGGCAGGGCCTGCACCGCACCGTCGACCCGGTGGACGGCGAGACCTACCTCTACAGCCAGTTCGAGACCGCCGACGCGCAGAAGGTCTACGCCTGCTTCGACCAGCCCGACCTGAAGAGCGTCTACACCTGGCACGCCACCGTCCCGGACCACTGGCGGGTCGTGTCGAACATGCCGGTGCAGCGCGAGGAGGCCGCCGGTGAGGGCCTGAAGACGGTGCACTTCACCGTCTCGGAGCGGATGAGCACCTACATCACCGCGCTGTGCGCCGGCCCGTACCACGAGGTGCGCCGCATCCACGACGGCATCGACATGGGCTACTTCTGCCGGGCCAGCATGGCCCCGCACATGGACGCCGACGACCTGCACCTGATCACCACGCAGGGCTTCGACTTCTTCCAGGAGAAGTTCGGCGTGCGCTACCCGCTGCCCAAGTACGACCAGCTCTGGGTGCCGGACTTCAACGCCGGCGCGATGGAGAACTTCGGCTGCGTCACGCACGCCGAGTCGCACTACATCTTCCGGTCGCAGGTCACCGACTTCGAGTACGAGCAGCGCGCCAACACGATCCTGCACGAGCTGGCGCACATGTGGTTCGGCGACCTGGTCACCATGCGCTGGTGGAACGACCTGTGGCTCAACGAGTCGTTCGCCGAGTGGGCCAGCCACTGGTGCAACACGCACGCCACCCGCTTCACCGACGCGTGGACCACGTTCCTGTCGATCCGCAAGAACTGGGGCTACCGGCAGGACCAGCTCTCCTCCACCCACCCGGTCTACTGCGAGATGCCGGACCTGGAGGCCGTCGAGGTCAACTTCGACGGCATCACGTACGCCAAGGGCGCGAGCGTGCTCAAGCAGCTCGTCGCGTACGTGGGCGAGGAGCCGTTCCTGGCCGGCCTGCGCGCCTACTTCGGCAAGTACGCCTGGGGCAACGCCACCTTCGACGACCTGCTGTCCGAGCTGGAGTCGGCCTCCGGCCGGGAGCTGCGCAAGTTCGCCGCCCAGTGGCTGGAGACCGCGCAGGTCAACACGCTGCGCCCGGAGGTGACCATCGGCGCCGACGGCACGTACGAGCGGGTGGTGGTCCGGCAGGAGGCGCCGGCCGCCTACCCGACGCTGCGTACCCACCGCATCGGCGTCGGCCTGTACGACCTGACCGACGGCCGGCTGGTGCGCCGCGAGCTGATCGAGACGGACGTGACCGGCGAGCTGACCGAGCTGTCCGAGCTGCACGGCAAGCCGGCCGCCGACGTGCTGCTGCTCAACGACGAGGACCTCACCTACGCCAAGCTGCGGCTGGACGAGCGGTCGATGGCCACTGTGGTGCAGCACATCGCCGGCTTCGACTCGTCGCTGGCCCGGGCGCTGTGCTGGACCGCCGCCTGGGACATGACCCGGGACGCCGAGCTGTCGGCCCGCGACTACGTGGCGCTGGTGCTGGCCGGGCTGACCGCCGAGACCGACATCAACCTGGTCACGGCCACGCTGCGGCAGGCGACCACGGCGCTCACCTTCTACGCCGACCCGGAGTGGGCGCCGACCGGCTGGGCCGACCTGTCCCGTACCGCCCGGACCGCGCTCGCGGCGGCCGAGCCGGGCAGCGGCTTCCAGCTCGCCTGGGCCCGCGCGTACGCCTCGTCGGCCCGCTCCGGCGAGGACCTGGCCACGCTGCGCGGCTGGCTGGACGGCAACGGGGTGCCGGAGGGGCTGACCGTCGACACGGAGCTGCGCTGGACGGTGCTCCAGTCGCTCGTCGCCAACGGCGCGGCCGGTGCCGCCGACGTGGACGCGGAACTGGCCGCCGACCGTACCGCCAGCGGCGAGCGGGAGGCCGCGTACGCGCACGCGCTGGTGCCGACCGTCGAGAACAAGGCCGCGGTGTGGGCGCTGCTCACCGGCCCGGACGCGCTGCCCAACTGGCGCAACCGGGCGCTGTTGCAGGGCTTCACCCACCCGGCGCAGGTCGAGCTGACCGCGCCCTACCGGGAGCGGTACTTCGCCACGGTGGACCAGGTGTGGGCGCAGCGCGACAGCGAGCCGGCGCAGGAGTTCGTGCAGCTCGCCTACCCGGCGTACCTGGTCGAGGAGGACACCGTCGCGGCCACCGACGCATGGCTGGCCCAGGACGGCCGGCCGGCGTCGCTGCGGCGGCTGGTGGCCGAGGGCCGCGACGGCGTGGTCCGCGCGCTGAAGGCCCGGGAGCGGGACGCGCGCAGCGCCTGAGTGAGGCATGCCGGCCCCGGCCGCTGTCGTGGGCCCTGCGCCGCCGGCGAACGAGAAAGCCCGGCCCGCGTGTGCGCGGGCCGGGCTTCGTCGTGTGTGCGGGCGGATCAGCCCTTGCCGGCGTGGCTGGCGAGCTGGTCGAGGCCCTGGATGATGCCGCCGGCCAGGTCGCCGCCGCCGAAGGAGGCCACCATGGAGAGCGCGGCCAGCTTGGCGTACGTGTCCGGGATGCGCTTGCGCGCGTACTTGCCGGTGACGATCTCCAGCTGCCGCTGGTTGGGCGACACCGCGATCAGCACCGAGCGGTCCGGGTCGGCGAGCTGGCGGTGCAGCCGCTCGGCGTGCTCCCGGATCGGCTCGTCGAGGCCGCCGACGTAGACCGAGAAGACCAGACCGGTGCCCTGGTCGGCGAGGCGCAGCGCCTCGTCGATGCGGAGCAGCTGACGGGTCGAGAACGGTCCGTCCAGCACGTCGGGCGGGGTGCCCGTCCCCGTCGTGGGCCGCGCTTCACCAACGGTCACTTGCGCCTCCGGTTCCACCGGCCGGCGCCTCCCGGCCGGCCTGCTCCTGCTTGCGGCTGGTCAACGCCGGCGCCTGCGCCCCGGCGGCCAGCGCCGTGCCGGCCGAGTCGGCCAGCTGCTCCGGACGGCCTAGGAACCAGACCGGAGTGAAGTCGAAGGGCCGGCCCGGCCGGTAGCGCTTGGCGCCGCCACCGTTGCCGCGGCTGCCGACGGCCGCCAGGGCGGCGATCAGCAGCACCGCGGCGGCCGGGATGCCGACGAAGACCACCAACGTCTCGGTAACAGACAATCCCAACGCCCCCAGGCGGAAAGAGAGACCAGGAATGGTGCGGGTCGGCCGGTCAGGACCGGTCGCGCCCCACGTCACTTGTGATGTTCACGTTAGCGGAGTCGGCGGCCCGCCAGATTGCGGGGTGCTGATCCCATCCGTCACTCCGGTGCTCCAGTTGCGCGGCAGTGGCGAGCAACGTCGCGTCGTCGCCGTACCGGCCGGTGAGCAGCACCCCGACCGGAAGCCCGTCGGCGGTCCGTCCGACCGGTAGCGAAACGGACGGATCGCCCGTCACGTTGAAGACCGCGCAGTACGGCGAGAAGCGCCGCTGCCGGTCGAAGTCCTCGGCCGGTTCGAGGGCGGCGAACGCGCCCACCGGCGCCTGCGGGGTCGCGAGCGTCGGGCAGAGCAGCAGGTCACAACCGGCGGTACGGCGTACGCCACGGCGTACCTGCGCCTGCAGTTCGCCGAGCGCGGCCATCAGCCGGGCCGCGCCGAGCGCCTCGCCGCGCTCGCGCAGGAACCGGGTCAACGGCAGTAGGTCGCCCTCGCGCCCGGCCGGGACCGGGGTGACCGCCAGCGCGTACCAGACGGTCTCGAACAGCGGCCACGCCTCGGGGCCGAGCGGCGCGGGGACGTCGACCACCTCGTGGCCGGCGTCGGTGAGCAGCGCAGCGGCCCGGTCGACGGCGGCGACGCAGTCCGGGTGGACGGGTTCGTCGGCGAGCATCGGCGTGGTGAAGCGGCCGACGCGCAGCCGGCCGGGGCCGGTGGCGTGGGCGGCGCGGGTGACGCCGAGGTACCCGCCGGCGGGCGACTCCGGCGGCAGGTACGGCTCGCCGGGCACCGGGCGCGCGAGCACGTCGAGCAGCGCGGCCACGTCGCCGACGGTACGGCCGATCGGCCCGTTCACCGGCAGCCCGAAGCCGCCGAAGCCGAGCGGCCCGCCGGAGACCATGCCCCGGCTGGGCTTGTAGCCGACCAGGCCGCAGAGCGCGGCTGGGATGCGCAGCGAGCCGCCGCCGTCGGAGCCCTGCGCCACCGGCACGAGCCCGGCGGCGACCGCCGCTGCCGCTCCGCCGCTGGACCCGCCCGCGGTGTACGCGAGGTTCCACGGGTTGCGGGCCGGCGGCGCCACCAGCCCTTCGGAGTAGAGCGAGCAGCCGAGTTCGGAGGTGGTGGTCTTGCCGAGGCTGACCAGGCCGGCGTCGGCCAGGAGGCGGACCACGTCGGCGTCGACCGGCGGGACGAAGTCGGCGAAGGCGGCCGAGCCGAAGGTGGTGCGTACCCCGGCGGTGAGCGTGAGATCCTTGATCGCGGTCGGCACCCCGTGCAGCGGGCCGCGTTCCTCCGCCCCGAGCGCGTCGGCGGCACGGGCGGCGGCAAGGGCCCGGTCGGCGGTGACGGTGACGAACGCGCCGACGGTGTCGCCGAGCGCCTCGACCCGGCGCAGGTGGTGCTCGACCAGTTCCAGGCTGGACAGCTCGCCCCGGCGGATCGCGGCGGCCTGTTCCAGCGCGGTCAGGTCGTGCGGCTCGGCCATGCCGTCCATCCTGCCGGTCCGGCGGCCGGGAGGCCCGGCGACACGTCCGGCGGGCGGCCGCCTTCAGCGGCCGAGGAACCGCAGCGCGTTGCCGCCGAGCAGCGCGTCCCGCTGCGCGTCGGTGAGGAAGTCCGCCCGGTGCACCACCTGGCCGACCGGCCGCTCCCCCAGCGGGTACGGGTAGTCGCTGCCGAGCAGCACCCGCTCGGCGCCCATGGTGTCCACGAGCAGCCGCAGCGCGGCCGGTTCGAAGACCACCGAGTCGACGTGGAACCGGTCGACGTAGGAACTGGGCGGTGCGCTGGACGCGCCGCGTACCAGGTCGCCGCGACGGTGCCAGGCGTTGTCGGCGCGGCCCAGCCAGAACGGGAAGCTGCCGCCACCGTGCGCGAAGCAGATCCGCAGCGTGTCCGGCACCCGGTCGAACACGCCGCCGAGGATCAGCGAGAGCACCGACAGGTGCGTCTCGGCCGGCATCCCGGTCAGCCAGCGCGCCATCCACCGGTCCAGCCGGGGCCCGCCGGGCATGTCCCACGGGTGTACGAACACCGGCGCGCCGACCTCGGCGCAGTGGGTCAGGAACTGCACGATGCCCTCGTCGTCCAGATCCCGGTCACCGACGTGGTTACCGATCTCCACGCCGGCGTGCCCCGCCGACAGGCAGCGGTCCAGCTCGGCGCAGGCCGCGTCCGGGTCCTGCAACGGCACCTGGCAGAACGGCACCAGCCGGCCGCCGCCCGCGGCGGTGACCTCCAGCGTGAGGTCGTTGAAGATCCGGGCCACCTTGACCGCCTGGTCGGCCGGGCGGTCGTAGCTGAAGAACACCGGAGTGGGCGAGACGACCTGCACGTCCACGCCGTCGGCGTCCATGTCGGCCAGCCGGGTCGGCGCGTCCCAGCACTGCGCGCCGATCGGGCGGAACTCCGTCTCCCCCACCATGATCATGGCGGCGCGCTCGGAGTCCACCCGCAGCCAGGGCCAGCCGGACCCGCCGCACGCCGCGGCGAGGTCCGGCCACCCCTTCGGTACGACGTGCGTGTGCACGTCCACGACCGGCACGCGTCAGCCCTTGCCCGGGTGCAGCGCGCCGCAGTTGTCGCAGGTGCGGGCCTTCTCGTCGGCGTAGAACGCGGCGAAGACCGGGGGCAGGTCGGCGGCGATGTCGCGGACCTGCAACTCCACCTCGTGCACCTTGTGGTGGCACTCGCCGCAGTACCACTGGAACTTCTCCAGCGTGCCCTCCTCGCGGACCCGCTCGATCACCATGCCGATCGAGCCGGCCTCGGGGCGCTGCGGCGAGTGCGGGGTGTTGCGCGGCAGCATCCACATCTGCCCCTCGCGCACGTGCACCGTACGCGGACCCTCGGGCAGCATCAGGTTGATGTGCATGTTGCCCTTGACCTGGTAGAAGAACTCCTCGTACGGGTCGACGTGGAAGTCCGTGCGCTGGTTCGGGCCGCCCACCACCATGACGATGAAGTCGTCGCTGCCGGGCAGCATCTCCTTGTTGCCCACCGGCGGCTTGAGCAGGTGCTGGTTGTCGCCGATCCAGCCGGAGAAGCTGAACGGCTCGGCGATCTCACTCATGGGAACCTCCCGACGGAAGTAGGGCGACGGCCTGCATCTCGATCAGCAGGTGCGGGTGTGGAAGCTGGTGTACGGCCACCGTGGTCCGGGTCGGCCCGGTGGCGTCGAAGAACTGGGCCCACACCTCGTTGTAGCCACCGAAGTCGTTCATGTTGACCAGGTAGCTGGTGACCTGCACCAGGTCGGTCAGGTCGGCGCCGACCGTGCGCAGCAGGTCCCGGATGTTCTCGATCACGGCCCGGGTCTGCTCCCGGATGTCCAGGTCGGTGGTGCCGAACTCGTCCACCGACACCCCGGCGAACGTGTTGTCCGGCCGGCGCGACGACGTGCCGGACACGTAGACGAACCCGCCGGCCACCTTGACGTGCGGGAACGCGCCCCGCGGCACGGCCTTCCCGGCCACCACCCGGGCCGTCATGGCAGGGCCTTGAGCGTGGCGGAACCGAGCTTCTCCACAGTGGCCCGCACGTGTGCGCCCGGTCGCAACGGCACCGCGGCGGTGGCCGCGCCGGCCAGGAACACCCAGCCCTTGCGCAGCCGTACGCCGTGCCGGCCGGCCAGTCGCAGCCCCTCGTCCAGCGCGCGACGCGGGTCGCCGAGGATGGCGGCGGTCGAGCCGACCTGCGCCACCCGCCCGTCGATCTCCAGCAGCACGCCGAGGTTGTCCAGCCCGTCCGGCACCGGCGACCACGGCCCGACCACGAACGCGGCGGCCGAGGTGTTGTCGGCGATCACGTCCGGCAGCGAGAAGGTGAAGTTCGCGTACCGGGAGTCGATCAGCTCGATCGCCGGTGCGACCGCGCGCACGGCACGGGTGAACGAGCCGACCGGTTCGCCCGGGTCGGGCAGCCGGTCCAGCAGGAACGCCACCTCCGGCTCGACCCGGGGGTGGATGAAGTCGCCGACGTCGACACCGCCGCCGTCGGGCACCCGCATCACGTCGGTCAGCCGGCCCCAGATCACCTCGTCCACGCCGACCTGCGCCATCTTGGCCTTGCTGGTCAGCCCCATCTTGAGGCCGACCAGCCGCTCACCCTGGTCGAGGCGGCGCTGCACCAGCGCGGTCTGCACCGCGTACGCGGCGTCGATGTCGAGGCCGGTCTCGGCGGCGAGCTGCGGGATCGCGGTGGCGTCGTCGGCCGCCGCACCCAGCTTCTCCGCGATGCCGGCGATGTCCGGCCCGATCATGAGTTCTCCTTAGCCGCCAGGTCGAGTGCCACGTCCACGATCATGTCCTCCTGGCCGCCGACCATCCGGCGGCGGCCCAGCTCGACCAGGATCGAGCGGACGTCCACGCCGTACTTGGCCGAGGCCCGCTCGGCGTGCCGCAGGAAGCTGGAGTAGACACCCGCGTACCCCAGGGAGAGCGTCTCCCGGTCGACCTGGACCGGCCGGTCCTGCAACGGGCGGACCAGGTCGTCGGCGGCGTCCATCAGCGCGAACACGTCGCAGCCGTGCTTCCAGCCGTGCAGCTCGGCGACCGCGACGAAGACCTCCAGCGGCGCGTTGCCCGCACCGGCGCCCATGCCGGCGAGCGACGCGTCCACCCGGACGGTCCGCCCGGACGGCGAACCGAGCGGGCCGTCGCCGAGGATCCGGCCGTGCTCGACCGCCAGCACGCTGTTCGCCACGCCCAGGGACAGGTTGTGGTGCGCGTGGATGCCGATCTGCGTCTCGGGTTCCAGCACCTGCCGGTACGCGTCGACGCGCTGCGCCACGTCCGACATCAGCAGCCGCCCGCCGGAGTCGGTGACGTAGACGCAGTGCGCGCCGTACGACTCCATCAGCTTGGCCTGCGCGGCCAGCCCGGCCGGGTCGTTGAGGTGCGACATCATCAGGAACCCGGAGACGTCCATGTCGTTCTCCCGGGCCCACGCGATGTGCTGGGCGGAGATGTCCGCCTCGGTGCAGTGCGTGGCGATCCGGACGCTCGTCACGCCGAGCGCCTTCGCCGCCTTCAGGTCGGCGATGGTGCCGATGCCCGGCAGCAGCAGCGTGGTCAGCCGGGCGGTGGTCAGCACCTCGGCGGCGGCGGCGATCCAGTCCGCGTCGGCGGCGGCGCCGTGCCCGTAGTTGACGCTGGACCCGGCCAGGCCGTCGCCGTGCGCCACCTCGACCGCCGCCACACCGGCCGCGTCGAGCGCGGCGGCGATGGTACGCACCTGGTCGACCGTGTACCGGTGGGCGATGGCGTGCATGCCGTCGCGCAGCGTCACGTCCTGGATGTAGAGGTCGGTCATCGCGCACTCACCTCCCGCAGCGCCACCAGCCGCTCGGCGGTACGCAGCGCGGCCGACGTCATGATGTCGAGGTTCCCGGCGTACGCGGGCAGGTAGTGCCCGGCGCCGGATACCTCCAGGAACACCGACACCTGAAGGCCGGTGAAGTGCCGGCCGAGCACCGGCGCGTACGTGTCGACGGCGTCGAACTGCACGTCCTGCTTGAGCCGGTAGCCGGGCACGTACTCCTGCACGGTCTTCACCATGTCGGCCACCGAGGCGGCGATCGCGCCCCGGTCGGCGTCGGCGTCCGGGCACAGGCAGTAGACCGTGTCGCGCATCAGCAGCGGCGGGTCGGCCGGGTTCAGCACGATGATGGCCTTGCCGCGCTCGGCGCCGCCGACCACCTCGATGGCGCGGGCGGTCGTCTCGGTGAACTCGTCGATGTTGGCCCGGGTGCCCGGACCGGCGGACTTCGAGGCGATCGAGGCGACGATCTCCCCGTACGCGACGGTGGTGACCCGGCCGACCGCGTGCACGATCGGCACCGTGGCCTGGCCGCCGCAGGTCACCATGTTGACGTTCGGCTCGCCCAGGTGCTCGTCGAGGTTCACCGGCGGCACCACGTACGGGCCGATCGCGGCCGGCGTCAGGTCGACGACGGTGCGGCCGTGTGCCCGCAGCACCTCGTCGTGCCGCTTGTGCGCGCCGGCCGAGGTGGCGTCGAAGACGAGCTGGACATCGGCGAACTCGGGCAGCGCGACCAGGCCGTCGACGCCCTCGGCGGTGGTGGTCACGCCGAGCCGGCGGGCCCGGGCCAGACCGTCCGAGGCCGGGTCGATGCCGGCCATCGCCACCATGCGCAGGCTCTCACTGAGCCGCAGCACCTTGATCATCAGGTCGGTGCCGATGTTGCCCGACCCGAGCACCGCCACTCCGACGCTCATGCTGTGCCGCCTTTCGTTCGCGACTGCGGGGCTCGCAAAACCGGCTCACTCCTCGCGCTCACGGGTCTCCTCCGAGGAGAAGCAGGTACGCACCGAGCCGAGGCCGGAGATGCGCGCCTCGTACGCGGCGCCGGGCGTGACCGGCACCATCGGGCCGAGCGCGCCGGAGAGCACCACGTCGCCGGCCCGCAGCGGGTCACCGGCGCGGGCCATCGTGCCGGCCAGCCACTGCAACGCGTGCAGCGGATTGCCGAGGCAGGCCGCGCCCGCGCCGACCGAGACCGGCTCGCCGGCGTGCTCCAGCACCATGCCGCACAGCCGCAGGTCCACGTCGGCGAGCCGCCGGGGCGCGGTGCCGAGCACGAACAGCCCGCTGGAGGCGTTGTCCGCCACCGTGTCCACGATGGAGATGTCCCAGTCAGCGATCCGCGAGTCGACGATCTCGATGGCCGGCAGCACGTGGTCCACCGCCCGGATCAGGTCGACGGTGGTGACCCGCTCGTCCGGCAGGTCCGCGCCGAGCACGAAGGCGATCTCCGCCTCCACCCGCGGCTGGAGCAGCCGGTCGATCGGCACCTCGACGCCGTCGCCGACGGCCATGTCGTCGAAGAGCACCCCGAAGTCGGGCTGGAAGACGCCGAAGCTCTCCTGCACGGTCCGCGACGTCAGGCCGATCTTCGCGCCGACGCGGCGGTGCCCCTTGCCCAGCCGTTGCCGGGTGTAGACCTGCTGCACCTGGTACGCGGCCTCGATGTCGCCCTCGGGCAGCAGCCGGCCGCGCAGCGGCGGGCAGGGCTTCCCGTCCTGCCGGGCCACTGCCAGTTCCCGGTTGGCGGCCTCGATGTCCACGGTCATGGCGGCTCCTCGCTTACGTCGCTGGGGATTCCGGCCATTCTGCCCACCACGCGCGCTCATGTGAGATCCACGCAGACGTTCGTCAGCTCGGAGTAGAAGTCGAGCGAGTGCACGCCGCCCTCGCGGCCGACACCCGACGCCTTCACCCCGCCGAACGGGGTGCGCAGGTCACGCAGGAACCAGGTGTTCACCCAGACGATGCCGGCGTCGAGCCGGGCGCCGGCCCGGTGCGCCCGGCCCACGTCCCGCGTCCACACCGTCGCCGCCAGGCCGTAGGCGGTGCCGTTGGCCAGCGCGTACGCCTCGTCCTCGTCGTCGAACGGCGCGACGTGCACCACCGGGCCGAAGATCTCCTCCTGGTTGGTGCGGGCGTCCGCCCCCAGGCCGGTGAGCACAGTCGGCTGCACGTACGCCCCGCCGTCGCGGCCGTCGCCGAAGCGCGGCGTGCCGCCGCCCGCGCGGACCTCGGCGCCCTCGGTGCGGGCCAGCGCGTAGTGGCCGAGCACCTTGTCCCGGTGCCCGTGCGAGATGAGCGGCATGTTCGCCGTCGCCTCGTCGTCCGGCCAGCCGTACGCCAGCTCGCCGGCCCGCTCGGCCAGCCGCGCGGTGAACTCCTCGAACACCGGCCGCTGCACGTAGATGCGCTCGGTGCACAGGCACACCTGGCCGCCGTTGGTGAAGCTGGACCGCACCGAACCGGCGACCGCCGCGTCCAGGTCGGCGTCGGCGAACACCAGGCCGGCGTTCTTGCCGCCCAGCTCGAAGCTGACCGCCTTCACCCCGTCGGCGGCGGCGCGCATGATCGCGCTGCCGGTGGCCGACTCGCCGGTGAACGTGATGGCGTCCACGCCGGGGTGCCGGGTCAGGTGCTCGCCGGCCGAGCCGGGGCCGAAGCCGTGCACCAGGTTGAACACGCCGTCGGGCACGCCCGCCGCGGCCATCACCTCGGCCAGCAGCGTGGCCGACGCGGGGGTCTCCTCGCTGGGCTTGACCACGACGGCGTTGCCGCAGGCCAGGGCCGGGGCGACCTTCCAGGTGAGCAGCAGCAGCGGCAGGTTCCACGGCACGATGACGGCGACCACGCCGACCGGCTTGCGGACCGCGTAGTTCAGCGCCCGGCCCCCGGCCGGAGTGACTGTGGTGAACGACTCGGTGGGCGCGGTGGCCACGATCTCGGCGAACGCCCGGAAGTTGGCCGCGCCGCGCGGGATGTCGAGCGTCCGGGCCTGCGAGATGGCCTTGCCGGTGTCCGCGACCTCGGCGGCGACCAGGTCGTCGAAGCGCCGCTCCAGCTCGTCGGCGACCCGGCGCAGCACCTCGGCGCGTTCCCGCTCCCCCATCCGGCCCCACGGGCCGCGCAGCGCCGCCCGGGCCGCCGCGACCGCGTCGTCCACAGTCGACTGCGACGCCTCGACCACCTCGAACACCGGCTCGCCGGTGACCGGGCTGCGCTTGGTGAACCGGGAACCGGCGTCGACGAACTCGCCGCCGACGAAGTTGCGGAGCAGGCCGGGGCCGTTCGGCGCGTGCCCGGTCATCAGCCGGGGATCCCAGAGCGTCATCGCCGCCGCCCCAGCGCCGCGCGGACACCACCGGCCAGCAGCGCGACCGCGCCGGCCGCGACCGCGCCGACCACCGCGTACTGCGCGCGCACCCGGCGGCGCACCTGCGCGTACGGGGTGGTGGAGAAGGAGACCAGCTCGTACTGGGAGACGTAGCGGCCGGGCAGCGCCCGTTCCAGCGCGTGCTCGACCTGCTTGCGGGTGCGGAACACCGGCGAGGCGACCTTGTCCCGCATCTCCACGAAGTTCGCCAGCGCCATCCGGGCGATCGCCTCGGCGTTGTCCTGGCGGCGGTGCTGGAACAGCGGCAGCGCGGCGGCCCACTCGTCGTCGCACTCGTCCAGGCAGCGGTCCAGCTCGACCACGTCCTCGAACGCGCAGTTCGCGCCCTGGCCGTAGAACGGCACGATGGCGTGCGCGGCGTCGCCGATCAGGCCGACCTTGCCGGCGACCTGCCACGGCGTGCAGCGCACCGTGCCGAGCACACCGACCGGGTTGTGCTGGTAGTCGTCGACCAGGTTCGGCGCGAGCGGGACCAGGTCCGGGTAGTGCGTGGCGAAGAACTGCTCGATCGCCGCCGGGCTGCTGAGCGAGGCGAAGCTGCGCGTGCCGTGGGTGGGCCAGAACAGCGTGCAGGTGAAGGAGCGGTCCGGGTTCGGCAGCGCGATCATCATCGAGGTGCCGCGCGGCCAGATGTGCAGCGCGCCCGGTTCGAGCGCGAACTCTCCGCCCAACGGCGGGATGGTCAGCTCCTTGTAGCCGTAGTCGAGGAAGTTCAGGCTCTCGGTCAGGCCGCCGTACGCGAGCAGTTGCCCACGCACCGCGGAGCCGGCGCCGTCGGCGCCGAGGACGACCGAGGCGGTGGCGGTGACCTTGCCCTGCGGGGTCTCGAACGTCATCTCGCCGCCGAGCGGGTCGAGCCCGACCAGCCGGTGGTCGAAGGCGACGCGCACGTTCGGCAGCGCGGCGGCGGCGTCGAGCAGCGCGTTGTTCAGCGCGCCCCGGCTGATCGAGTTGATCGCCCGGTCCCCGGAGCCGCTGTAGGACTGGAACTCCGGCTCGCCCTCGACCGGGTGGATCATGCGGCCGCGCATCGGCAGCGCGTCCGCCATCACCTCGTCCTCCAGGCCGATGCGGCGCAGGGCGTCCAGGCCGCGCTCGGACAGCGCCAGGTTGATCGACCGGCCCCGCTCGACGGTGCCGGTACGCGGGTCGGGCCGCCGCTCGTAGAGGGCCACCGGGTAGCCGCGGCGGGCCAGGTAGCAGGCCAGCAGGCAGCCGGCCAGCCCGGCGCCGACCACAGCGATCTCGTCGCGCTCACTCCTCGCGCTCACGGCCCCTCCTTCCGTTCGCGACTGCGGGGCTCGCAGAACCGGCTCACTCCTCGCGCTCACGAGCCCTCCTTCTCAACAGTTGCCGCCAGCGCCTCGGCGACCCGCCAGCAGTCGTGGTACGTGGAGTACAGCGGCACCGGCGCGAACCGGACGGTGTCCGGCTCCCGGGCGTCGGCGACCACGCCGTGCTCGTGCCGCAGCCGCTTGGTCAGCTCGTTCGCGCTGCCCACGCCGATCCGCACGGAGAGCTGGCAACCGCGCCGGGCCGGGTCGCGCGGGGTGACCACGGTCAGCGGGCGGCCGGGCGTCACCTCGTCGAGCAGCTGCTCCAGCCAGGCGGTGAGCCGCAGGCTGCGTTCGCGCAGCGCCGGCATGCCGACGGAGTCGAACAGCTCCAGCGACGTGCGCACCGGGCCCATCGCGAAGATCGGCGGGTTGGAGATCTGCCACGCCTCGACGGTGGCCGGCGGCCGGGACACCGGCGTCATCTCGAACCGGGTGGCCGCCTCGGTGCTCCACCAGCCCTCGAAGCGCGGGATCGACGGGTCGCCGAGGTGCCGCTCGTGGACGAAGACGCCGCCCAGCGCGCCCGGGCCGGAGTTGAGGTACTTGTACGAGCACCAGGCGGCGAAGTCGACGTCCCAGTCGTGCAGCGACAGCGGCACGTTGCCGGCGGCGTGCGCCAGATCCCAGCCGACCACGGCGCCCGCGGCCCGGCCGGCGGCGGTGATGGCGGGGATGTCCATCAGCTCGCCGGTCAGGTAGTTCACGCCGCCGAGCATCAGCAGCGCCACCGTGTGGCCCTCGCGGGCCAGGAAGTCCAGCACGTCCTGGGTGCCGAGCGTGTCGGAGCCGGGGCGCGGCTTGAGGCGGACCACAGAGGTGTCCGGGTCCAGGCCGTGGAAGCGGGCCTGGCTGCGCACGGCGTAGCTGTCCGAGGGGAACGCGCTGTCCTCGATCACGATGCGGGTGCGCTCGCCGGCGGGCCGGTAGAAGCTGACCATCAGCAGGTGCAGGTTGACCGTGAGGGAGTTCATCACCACGGTCTCCGTGGGCAGCGCGCCGACCAGGCGGGCGGCCGGTGCGGTCAGCAGCTCGTGGTACGGCAGCCAGGGCCGCTCCGACTCCAGGTGCCCCTCGACGCCCAGGCGGCTCCAGGCGTCCAGGTCGGCGAGGAGTTCGTCGCGGGTGGCCCGCGGCTGGAGGCCGAGCGAGTTGCCGGCCAGGTACGCCGTGTCGGGGTGGCGGCCGCCGTCGGCGGGCGGGATGTGGAACAGGTGCCGGTGGCCGGGGTCGGCGGCGTCGCGGCGGAGGGCTTCGTTCTCGGGGGTGTGCATGCTGTTCTCTCTCGTCACATCGCGGTGCGGGCCGACCACAGCTCCGGGAAGACCACCCGGGCCATGCTGCGCTGCAACCATGCCAGTCCGGCGGAACCGCCGCTGCCGACCTTGGCGCCCATCGTGCGCTGGACGGCCTTGACGTGGTTCCAGCGCCAGTCGCCGAACTCCTCGGCGATCTCGGTGAGCGCGTCTCCGAGCAGGCGCAGGTGGTTGTCCGGCCCGTTGTCGCCGTAGATCCGGACCCACGCCGCCTCGATCGCCGGGTGTCCCTCGTGCTCGGCGTTCACGTCCCGGGACAGCAGCTCGTCCGGCACGTCGAAGCCCTTGCGGGCCAGCAGCGCCACCACCTCGTCCCAGAGGCTCGGCGTGGCGAGCGCGGCGGTCAGCTCGTCGTACACCTCGGTCTGCCGGCGGAACGGGCGGATCAGCGCCCGGTCGCGCAGGCCGAGCAGGAACTCCAGCTGGCGGTACATGGCGGACTGGAAGCCGGAGCCCTCGCCGAGCCGGTCGCGGAAGCGGTTGAAGTCGGCCGGGCTCATCCAGCGCAGGCCGTGCCACGCGGCGTTGAGGCCCTCCAGGTGCAGGGCGGCCCGGCGCAGCGGGGACAGCGCCTCCCAGATCCGGTCCTCGCGCAGCTCACGCTTGGCGTGCCGCAGCTCGTGGCAGGTCAGGCCGAAGTACAGCTCCATGATCTGGCTGACCATCAGGAAGGACATCTCGCCCGGGTCGTCGCTGAGCGGCTCCTGGAGCCGGTGCAGCGTGCTGGCCCGCACGTACGCGTCGTACGGCACGCGGTCGGCGAACTCCAGCGTCGGCTCGCCGCCGTTGCGTGCCGCCCGAGCCGCCCGTTCCTGGGGGGTTACCGGGCGCACCGCCGTCGTCTGTTCCACAGTCATTCTCCGTCCGTGCGCGGGGTAGACGTCATGATCCCGCTGGTGGGCGGCCGAATGGAATGCCTGTTCAACGGCGGTATGGTGGTCTCACTTCGCGAACCGAAACCATCTCGCGTCGCCGCCTTTACGGAAGGAAGGTCCGCGCGTGGACGACATGGACTGGGCGCTGCTGCGCGAGCTCCAGGCCGACGCCCGGCTCTCGTACAGCGAGTTGTCCCGCCGGGTCCACCTGTCGCCGCCCGCTGTCGCCGAGCGGGTACGGCGGCTGGAGGAATCCGGTGTGATCACCGGCTACCACGCCCACGTCGACCTCACCCGGGCCGGGCGCACGGTGCTCGCGCTGATCCGGATGTCCTGCTACGGCGCGCGCTGCATCCTCAACGACCCCGACGTCGCGGGCTGGCCGGAGATCATGGAGATCCACCGGATCACTGGGGACGCGTGCAGCATGCTCAAGGTCGCCGCCACCAACATGGGCGAGTTCGAGGAGGTCATCGACCGTCTCGCGCCGTACGGGCAGCCGTCCAGCACGATGGTGCTCTCCACCCCGCTGGCCTGGCACCCCGTGGTCAAGGCGCCTCGTTAGCTTCCCCTGCCCTCCGGGAAAGCAGGCGCCGCTGCCCGTCAGCGGTCCGGCGCACCGTCGCGCCGGGAGGGGGGAACCATGCGAGGGCTCCTGTCACATCGTGCGTTGTCGTCCGTGTTGGGCCTGCTCGGCCTGGTCGCGGCGTTCGTCCTGACCACCGCGCCACCGGCCCGGGCCGGGGAGAGCGTGTTCATCGAGGTGACGCCGAACAGCGTCCAGGCCGGTTCCCGGGTGAACCTGCGCGCCGGGTGCGACAACAGCAACAACCGCCAGGCGCAGGTCACCTCCGACGCCTTCGGGCGGGTGACGCTGCGGCCGGACAACGGCTTCCTCAGCGGCTCGGTCACCGTGCCCGGCAACAAGGCGCCGGGCGACTACCCGGTGAACCTGGACTGCTCCAACGGCAACACCGCCTCGACCATGCTCACCGTGCTCAACATGGCGCAGCCGAGCAAGGGACCGGCGACCGGCGGCGGTGGCACCGCGGGTAGCCGGGGCACCGGCTCGCTGCTGCTGGTCGGTGGCCTGGTCGCGGTGGCAGTGGTCGCCGGTGTGAGCGCCCGCCGTAAGTCCGGCGGCCGCGTCTGACGAGAGGTGCCGCAATGGCCCGCTCATCGCGCCGCCGGGACCGTACCGGCCCGGCGGCGGACCGCAGACGCCGCGCCGCCGCCCGTCCCGGCCGCCGGTCGCCGCAGCGCGCCGGCCGGCTCCGGGCGGCGCTGCGGC
>NZ_RCVK01000300.1:0-20882 GCF_003667485.1 Micromonospora sp. BL1 | reverse complement strand
GTCCGGCCCCGCCCGGGCCGCCGCCGTAGCCGCCACCCGGGCCGCCGCAGCCCTGGCCGCCGCCACCCGGGCCGCCACGACCGGGGCCACCCTGGCCCGCGCCGCCGCCCGGTCCACCCTGGCCTCCGCCGCCGTAGACGCCGCCGCGCCCTCCGCCGCCGGCCGGGGCACCACCGCCGCCGTAGACGCCGCCACCACCCGGCGGACGGGCTCCGCCCGGAGGACGGCCACCGCCCTGACCACGGCCACCGTCCTGCGGGCCGCCGCCGTACACGCCGCCGCCCGGCCGGCCACCACCGTAGACACCGCCGGACGCCGGGCGGTCGCCGTTGGCCGCGCCGCCGTACACGCCGCCCTGACCGCCGCCGTAGACACCGCCGCGCGGCGCGGCCGGCCGCTCGCCCGACGGGAAGCCGTTGTTCACCGGGAACTCGCCGCTGCGCTCGGGCTCGTCGGCCGGCGCCCGGGGCGCCGGCTTGCGCCGCGCCCGCAGGATGCCGAACACACCCGCGCCGACCAGGAGCGCGCCGAGCACCCCGACGGCCGCGATCAGGTACGTGATCTCGTCGAGCGAGAGCCCTTCGAGCCACGACTTCTGGGCGGCCGGTTTGGTGTCGGCCTTGCCGCCGTTCGGCAGCGCCTCGGCGCCGGTGGTCGACGGGGTGTAGGTGAGGATGTCGATCGGGTCCGACTCGTCGAGCGTGCCGCCGTCGGAGACGGTGACGAACAGCTTGCCGTCCGGCGTGTAGGAGATCGCCTCGCCGAACGGGTCGGCGAGCGGCGTGACCCGGGGCTTGCCGGTGGTGAGCGCCTTGACGATGTCGCCGCCGGCCACGTCGAACTCGAACGCGTCGGCGTACGTGCGCAGCACGACCTTGCTGCCGTCTGGCGAGCGGGCCGCGCCGGTGACGAGCGCCCGCCCCGTCCGGCCGAACCGATTCTCGGTGCTGGTCTCCGGGAGCGTGACCTCGCCGACCTTCTTCATCGGGATCGCCTCGGTGTCGCCGCTCGTCTTCAGCTTCACCGTCGGGGTGTAGATCTCCGACTTGCCGGAGAGCTCCTTCGTGATCACCAGCGGCATGTTGTCGTCGCCGACGAGCAGGGCCTCCGCGTCGTGCGGCTCCTTGCCCGGGTAGCTGAGCCGGTGCAGCACCGGCTGCTTCGAGCCGCTCAGCGGCATCGTCCAGACCGCGACCCGCTCCCGGCGGGTCTTCTTCTCCACGTTGTCGCCGGTGTCGGCGATCCAGAGCGTCTTGCGGTCCGGGCTGAGCGCCAGGTCCTCGGTGTCGAGCGGCCCGTCACCGGAGTAACGGACCTCCCTGTCGACCTTGCACTTGGTGTCCAGATAGAAGACCCGCTTGCGGCTGGGGTCGTCCGAGCCGTCGTTGATCACGACGTACCCGCTGCTGGTGGCCACCAGGCCGGACAGCTCGCGGAGCCGGTCGTCCTCGACCGTGCACTTCTTCTTGGGAGCCGCGGCCAGCACGGGGGCCGCGGCGGGAGCCGCCGGGGCCGGCCCGGCCGGCGCCACGACCGCGCCGACCAGGCCGAGCGCGAGCGTGACCGAGGAGACAACGTGCCGCATGACGCTCAGTGTCGCACGGCACGGGTTTCCGGCGGGTGACGCCGGACGGCTCACCGCCCGGCGCCCACCCGCTCGTCGCTGGTCAGCCGGTCACCCGCCCGGTACGGCGCGAGCTCCGCGGCCAGCCCCTCGTTGACCCGCACGTGCACCAGCGTGCCCTCGGGCAGGTGCGCGGTGCTGAGCACCTCACCCTGCCGGTGCACCCGGGCGACCAGGTCACCCCGGTCGTACGGGAGCACCGCGCGCACCTCGACGGCCGGCCGGGGCAGCCGCCGCTCGACGGCCTCGCGCATCTCGTCGATCCCGCGCCCGCTGTGGGCGGAGACGAAGACCGCGTCCGGCCAGAGCCGCTTGAGCCGCAGCATCGTCTCCTCGTCGGTGGCGTCGGTCTTGTTCACCACCAGTAGTTCCGGCAGCCGGTCGGCGCCCACCTCGGCGAGCACCTCGCGTACCGCCCGGACCTGCTCCTCCGGATCCGGGTGCGTGCCGTCGACCACGTGCACGACCAGGTCGGCGTCGGCGACCTCCTCCAGCGTCGAGCGGAACGCCTCGACGATCTGGTGCGGCAGGTGCCGGACGAACCCGACCGTGTCGGACAGCGTGTAGAGCCGCCCGTCGGACGTGGTGGCCCGGCGGGTGGTCGGGTCCAGCGTGGCGAACAGCGCGTTCTCCACCAGCACGCCCGCACCGGTCAGGCGGTTGAGCAGGCTGGACTTGCCGGCGTTGGTGTAGCCGGCGATGGCCACCGCGGGCACCGCGTTACGGGTACGCCGGGCGCGCTTGGTCTGGCGTACCGTCGCCATGCTCTTGATCTCGCGGCGCAGCCGCGCGATGCGGTGGCGGATGCGCCGCCGGTCGGTCTCCAGCTTGGTCTCACCGGGACCACGCAGACCCACGCCGCCGCCGGCGCCCCCGCCGCGGCCGCTACCACCGGTCTGCCGGGACAGCGTCTCGCCCCAGCCGCGCAGGCGCGGCAGCAGGTATTCGAGCTGGGCCAGCTCGACCTGCGCCTTGCCCTCCTTGCTCTTGGCGTGCTGGGCGAAGATGTCGAGGATCAGGGCGGTCCGGTCGACCACCTTGACCTTGGTGCGCTGCTCCAGGTTGCGCAGCTGCGACGGCGACAGCTCACCGTCGCAGATGATCGTGTCGGCGCCGGTCGACAGCACCACCGCGCCCAGGTCGTCGACCTTGCCCCGGCCGATGTACGTGGCCGGGTCGGGCCGGTGGCGACGCTGGATCAGCCCTTCGAGCACCTGCGAGCCGGCCGTCTCGGCCAGCGCAGCCAGCTCGGTGAGGCTGTTGTCGGCGTCGGTCTGAGTGCCCTCGGTCCAGACCCCCACGAGGACGACCCGCTCCAGCCGGAGCTGGCGGTATTCGACCTCGGTGATGTCGGTGAGTTCGGTGGAGAGGCCGGGGACCCGCCGCAGCGCCTGCCGCTCCGACAGCTCGTACTCGCCGGTGGTGGCGTCGAACTCGTCGTCGGTGTAGGGATGGAAGGTCTCCTGCTCGCGCAAACTGCGTCTCCTGTCCGTTATGTGCAACGCCGAGAATTTTCGGCGCGTGACAGCAATCCTGACATGTGACAACGCCGGGCGCACGTGTGTTATGCCCGCGACGCTACCCACTGGTAGCGGGGGCGGATGCCGGGCGACCTGGGCAGGCGAGTAGAAATGCCAGTCGAGCCGCTCAGCGCCGACGGAGGAGTTTCTCGTGGCCAACACACGACTGCCGAGTGCCGGATTCTCCATCACCATCCGGATCGCGGTACCCGCCGACGCCACCTCCATCGGCCGGCTCACCACCGCCGCCGGCGAGGCCGGGGCCATCGTCACCGCGCTGGACGTGGTCGACTCCGACCCCGCGCACGTGATCGTCGACCTCACCTGCGACACCGCCGACGCCGGCCACGCCGACCAGGTCGTCGACGCGCTCACCGCCCTCGACGGGGTGGACGTGCGCAAGGTCTCCGACCGCACCTTCCTGCTGCACCTCGGCGGCAAGATCGAGGTCACCCCGAAGGTCGCGCTGCGCACCCGCGACGAGCTGTCCCGCGCGTACACCCCGGGTGTGGCCCGGGTCTGCATGGCGATCGCGGAGAACCCGGCCGACGCGCGCCGGCTCACCATCAAGCGCAACACCGTCGCCGTGGTCAGCGACGGCACCGCGGTGCTCGGCCTGGGCAACCTCGGGCCGGCCGCGTCGCTGCCGGTGATGGAGGGCAAGGCGGCGCTGTTCAAGCGCTTCGGCGGGGTGGACGCCTGGCCGGTGGTGCTGGACACCCAGGACACCGACGAGATCGTGGCGATCGTCAAGGCGATCGCGCCCGCGTACGGCGGGATCAACCTGGAGGACATCGCCGCGCCGCGCTGCTTCGAGATCGAGGCCCGGCTGCGCGAGGCGCTGGACATCCCGGTCTTCCACGACGACCAGCACGGCACCGCGATCTGCGTGCTGGCCGCGCTGACGAACGCGCTGCGCGTCGTGGGCAAGCAGCTCGCGGACGTCCGGGTCGTGGTCTCCGGCGCCGGCGCGGCCGGCACCGCGATCATGAAGCTGCTGCTGCGTCAGGGCGTGGGCGACATCATCGCGTACGACCGCCAGGGCGCCCTGCACCGCGGCCTGCCGGACCTCAACCCGGCCTGGCAGTGGCTGGCCGAGAACACCAACAAGGAGAACTACTCCGGTGACCTGGCCGGGGCGGTACGCGGCGCGGACGTGTTCATCGGCGTGAGCGCGCCGAACCTGCTCACCGGCGAGGACGTCGCCGCGATGGCGAAGGACTCGATCGTCTTCGCGCTGGCGAACCCTGACCCGGAGGTGGACCCGCGGGAGGCGCGCAAGTACGCCGCAGTGGTCGCCACCGGCCGCTCGGACCAGCCCAACCAGATCAACAACGTGCTCGCCTTCCCCGGCGTGTTCCGCGGCATGCTCGACGCGCACGCCGAGGAGTTCACCGAGGAGATGGCGCTCGCCGCCGCCCGGGCCATCGCGGACGTGGTCGGCGAAGACAAGATCAACCCGACGGTGATCGTGCCGAGCGTCTTCGACTCCCGGGTCGCCCCGGCGGTGGCCGCCGCGGTGCGGGCCGCCGCCCAGAACCCGGCCGCCACGCCGGCCCCGGCGGCCGACCCGGGCCCGGCCGACCTTCCCGAGATCGCCGCCAACGCCAGCGCCACCCCCTGACCCAGGCACGCCCCAGCCCCTCGCGGCGCCTCTGCACAGGCCAGCGCCCTCTCATGGGCACCTTCCTGCTGGGGGCACCGCCTCACAGGGCACCGCCTCGCGGGGGCGCTTCGCGGGGCAACACCTCCCACCGGGGCGGCGCACGCGCGTGCGCACCCGCAGCCGCACAGTCAGGCGTCCCCGGCGCGTCCACACGAGATCTTGGAAGGAAACGGCCCTCAGAGGGGCCCGAATCTTCCAAGATCTCCAGCAGCGGCTCGCCTTGACGGGACAAGTCAGGCAGAAGGACCCATCGCCGCCGCTTGATCGACTCCACTTCCCCGAAGTGGTGGCATCAGCACCCTTGATCAACACCACTTCGCCGGGGTGGTGGCATCAGAGGCCCCACGACACCACCACATCCCCGAACTGGTGTTGATCATGCGGGCGGCAGCACGGCAGGGCACCGAGCACGGGACGGCCGGCCCGCGAAACACCACTCAGCCCGGGTGTTGACCAAGGAGTTCGCGTCACCAGAGCCTGGAAATCCGCCACAAACTCCTTGATCAACCGGCAGAGGCACCGAAGGCGGGAACGGTCAGGGAGTCAGGGCGGACGGGGTCAGGGTGCCGGTCGCCACCAGGACCGCCGGGCCGGAGAGCCAGCACGAATCGGCCGTCACGGTGACCGTCAGCCGACCGCCGGGCACGTCGACAGACACCGTGCCGGTGTCCAGGCCGGCGTCGCGCAACGCCACCGCCGCCACCGCGCACGCGCCGGTCCCACAGGAGAGCGTCTCGGCGGAGCCGCGCTCGTACACCCGCATCAGCACGTGCCCGTCGGTGCCGTCGACCGGCTCGCCCGGCGTGGTGAACTCGACGTTCACCCCGGACGGGAACGCCGAGACGTCGACCTCGGGCGCGCGGGTGAGGTCCAGCCCGGTGAGTTCCAGCGCGGCGGGCAGCGCGCAGACCAGGTGCGGGTTGCCGACGTCCACGGCGGTGCCGGCCAGCGTCAGCCCGCCGAGCGCGGCGGTCGCCGTGTCGTACAGCCGGGGGCGGCGCATCTCGACCGCCACGTCCGTGCCCTCGACGCGGGCCCGCACCAGGCCGGCGCGGGTCGCGATCGGCAGCGTCCCGCCCGACGGGGCGGCCAGCGAACGGTCCAGCAGGTAGCGGACGAACACGCGGGCCCCGTTGCCGCACATCTCGGCGAACGAGCCGTCGGAGTTCCAGTAGTCCATGAACCACTCGGCCTCGCCCGCCAGCGCGACGCCCTCGGGGTGCTTGGCGGCCCGTACGACGCGCAGCACGCCGTCGCCGCCGAGGCCGCGCCGCCTGTCGCAGAGCGCGGCGACCAGGCCGGGTGTCAGGTCGAGGGCGCCGTCCGGGTCGGGCAGGATGACGAAGTCGTTGCCGGTGCCGTGACCCTTGGTGAACTCCACGCCCCCATCATCGCCGATGCTCGGCGACCACCCGCAGGGCAGTGTCGAGAAACGCGGGCGAGGCCGAGTCCAGCCAGTGGATGCGCCGGTCACGCCGGAACCAGGAACGCTGCCGCCGCACGAACCGGCGGGTGGCGCGGATCGTCTCCTCGTGCGCTTCGGCCTCGGTCATCTCGCCGGCCAGGAACCGCAGCACCTGCTGGTAGCCGAGCGCCCGGCTGGCCGTCCGCCCCTCGGGCAGCCCTTCGCCGACCAGCGCCCGCACCTCGTCGACCAGTCCGTCGGCCCACATCCGGTCCACCCGCAGCGCGATCCGCTCGTCCAGGAGCGGGGTGTCCAGGTCGACGCCGAGCTGCACGGACGGGTAGTACGGCGTGGGTGACGGCAGCGACGCGGTGAACGGCGCGCCGGTCAGCTCGATCACCTCCAGCGCCCGCACGATCCGCCGCCCGTTGGTGGGCAGGATGCTCGCCGCCGCGCCCGGGTCGGCCTCGGTCAGCCGCGCGTGCAGCGGCAGGGGGCCGACCGCCGCGAGTTCCGCCTCCAGCCGCTCCCGCAGCGCCGGGTCGGTGCCGGGGAACTCGAACCGTTCCAGCACCGCCCGCACGTACAGCCCGGAGCCGCCGACCAGCAGCGGCACCCGGCCCCGGGCCAGGATGTCGTCGACCGCCGCGCGGGCCAGCGTCTGGTATTCCGCGACGCTGGCCGGCTCGGTGACCGGCCAGATGTCCAGCAGGTGGTGCGGCACGCCCTCACGCTCGGCCGGCGTCAGCTTGGCGGTGCCGATGTCCATGCCCCGGTAGAGCTGCATCGAGTCGGCGTTGACCACCTCGCCGTCGAGCGCGTGCGCCAGCGCGATGCTCAGCGCCGACTTCCCGGCCGCGGTCGGCCCGACCACCGCCACGACTGTCACGACCGCTCCCAGTTCGCCACGAAGTAGGCAACGCCGTAGGGGGCGCGGTGGTAGCTCAGCTCGCCGCGCCAGTCGCCGCCCGCCGCGCCGACCGCGCCGGCCAGCACCTGCCACGGCGCCCGCCCGGCGACCCGCAGCTCGGCGGACAGCACCGGGTCCAGGCCGCGCAGGGCGTCGGCGTCCACGACCGCCAGCGCCGCGGCGACCCCCTCGTCGTACGCCTCGGCGCGCGGGTCGTCGTACCCCGGCGCCTTGACGCCCCGGCAGGCGGACCCGTCGCCGAGCACGAGCAGCGCGACCCGCGGATCGTCGTCGAGGATCAGGCTCGCGCCGAACGCCGCGCACTCCGCCGGTGTGGCGTCGTGCGCCACGGAGCGGGCCAGCCGGGGCAGCTCGGTGCCGGAGCGGTTCAGCAGCCAGGCGCCGATCGTCAGGCTCAGCGGCAGGACCTCGCCACCGGAGCAGGAGGTCTTCCACAGCCGCACCGGCCGGTCGAGCCCGAAGCGCCGCAGCGAGCCCCAGTCGGCGGCGTTGAACCGGACCGTCTCCGGCCCGCCGCCGACGAGCAGGATCGCCTCCGGCTCGGCGGCGAGCAGCCGGGCGACGGCGGCGTCGGTGGCGGCGCGCAGGTCGTCCAGCTCGGGCGCGGCGGCGCCGGCCAACTCGGGCACGATCAACGGCGGGTGGGGGCAGACGGCGGCGGCGACCAGGGGCACGCCCCCAAACCTATCGGGGTCCCCCGGTGCGTCCCCGCGCCGATCCGGTCATCGGGGGCGTACAACACCGTATGGTCACGGTCGGCGACAGGCGCTCGACACGGACGGGGGCGGACCTGTGACAATGCCGGGAGAAAGTTTGCTGCGCCGTGGCGGCGAACGAGGGGGCTGTCCCCTCGACGCCGGGAGAACGAGGATGGGCACATGAGCGACTGGACTGCCTTCGGACGGGTCGACGAGGACGGCACCGTCTACGTCAAGACCGCCGAGGGCGAGCGGGTGGTCGGATCCTGGCAGGCAGGGGCACCGGAGGAAGGGCTCGCCCATTTCGCCCGGCGCTACGCCGATCTGGTGACCGAGGTCGACCTGACCGAGGCGCGGCTCAACTCGGGCGCGGCTGATGCCGGCCACTCCCTGACCACGATCCGCCGGATCCGTGGGTCGCTGGCCGAGGCGCACGTGGTCGGTGACATCGACGCCCTGGCCGCCCGCCTGGACAAGCTGGCCACCGTCGCCGAGGAGAAGGCCGGCGAGGCCAAGGCGGCCCGCGAGGCCGCCCGGGGCGAGGCGCTGGCGCGCAAGACCGCCCTGGTCGAGGAGGCCGAGAAGCTGGCCGCCGAGTCGACCGGCTGGAAGACCGCCGGTGACCGGCTCAAGGAGATCCTCGACGAGTGGAAGACCATCCGCGGCGTCGACAAGAAGACCGACGGTGAGCTGTGGAAGCGGTTCGCGGCCGCGCGGGACGGCTTCACCCGCCGCCGGGGCGCCCACTTCGCCTCCCTCGACCAGCAGCGCAAGCAGGCGCAGACGGTCAAGGAGGAGCTCGTCGCCGAGGCGGAGAAGCTCAAGGAGTCCACCGACTGGGGCGTCACCGCCGGTCAGCTCAAGGACCTGATGGCCCAGTGGAAGGCCGCGCCGCGCGCCGCCAAGGAGGCCGAGCAGAAGCTCTGGGAACGGTTCCGCGCCGCGCAGGACGAGTTCTTCACCCGCCGCAGCGAGGTCTTCTCGGCGCGCGACAACGAGCAGCGCGCCAACCTGGAGCGCAAGCAGGCGCTGCTGGCCGAGGCCGAGGCGCTGGACGTCGACGGCGACCCGAAGGGCGCCCAGGCGAAGCTGCGGGAGATCCAGGCGCAGTGGCACGAGGCCGGCCGGGTGCCCCGCGAGGCCGCCGCCGGGCTGGAGCGCCGGCTGCGGGCCGTGGACGACAAGGTCCGCGAGGTGATGGACTCCGCGTGGCGGCGCACCTCCAAGGAGGACAACCCGCTGCTGGCGCAGATGCGCGCCCAGGTCGCCGAGGCCGAGGACCGGCTGGCCCGGGCCCAGGCCGCCGGTGACGCCCGCCGGATCAAGGAGGCCGAGCAGGCGCTCGCCTCGAAGCGGCAGTTCCTCCAGCTCGCCGAGCAGGCCGGCTGACGGAAGCACCCCGGCCGGGCAGGCCGGCGGACAGACACATCGGGTGAGCCCCCGGCCGGGTCGGCCGGGGGCTCACCTGCGTCCGGGCCGGGTTGACGCATCGAGGTGGGCTGATCAGAATGAGCGGCGGAGCCAGGTTCAGGCACCGGCACGAGGGCACCGACGGCTGATCTGCGCCGTCGACGATCGCCGGTGTGACATCTCGCGGGTGGCCGTCCACACGACACGGCCCGGCGCGCGCTGCGCGCGTACTCGATGACGAGCGGGACGTGCCTCCTGGTCCTGCCGCCCGCGGCGCCCGTGCGGCGCGGGCATCCGAAGTGGAGCTTCCATGCACCGACGCACCGCCCTCGGCGGCGCCCTGACGGCGCTCGCCACCGCAGCGGCCGGCGTTCTCGTCGCCGCCGCCGTCTCCACCGCACCGGCCGCCGCGGCGGCCGGTGGCACCGGCACCGGTTACCTGCACACCAGCGGCAACAAGATCGTCGACAGTACGGGCGCGACCGTCCGGCTGACCGGCATCAACTGGTTCGGGATGGAGACCGACAACAAGACGTTCCACGGCCTGTGGTCGAGCAACCCGTGGCGCTCGCAGCTCGACACCATGGCCCGGCTGGGCTACAACACGCTGCGCATCCCGTACTCGAACGACGCGCTCAAGTCCGGCGCGACCGCGACCGGCATCAACGACTTCGTCAACCCGGACCTGATCGGGCTGTCGCCGTTGCAGATCCTCGACAAGGTCATCGACTACGCGGGCAGCAAGGGGATGCGGGTCATCCTGGACCGGCACCGGCCCACGTCGGCCGGGCAGTCGCCGCTCTGGTACACCTCGACCGTCTCCGAGGCGACCTGGATCAACGACTGGAAGATGCTGGCCCAGCGGTACGCCGGCAACACCACTGTGATCGGCGCGGACCTGCACAACGAGCCGCACGCCGAGGGCACCAACCCGGCCGCCACCGGCGCCTGCTGGGGCTGCGGCGACACCGCCCGGGACTGGCGGCTGGCCGCCGAGCGGGCCGGCAACGCGATCCTCGGCGTACAGCCGAACTGGCTGATCTTCGTGGAGGGGGTGAGCTGCCCGAGCGGCGGCCTGTCGAACGTCTGGGACAACGACCCCAGCAACGACGAGGACTGCGGCTGGTGGGGCGGCAACCTGTCCAAGGCCGGGCAGTTCCCGGTCCGGCTGAACGTGGCGAACCGGCTGGTCTACTCGCCGCACGAGTACGCCACGTCGGTCTATCGGCAGGCCTGGTTCGACGACCCGTCGTACCCGGCGAACATGCCGGCCATCTGGGACAAGTACTGGGGCTACCTCTACAAGCAGAACATCGCACCGATCATGATGGGCGAGTTCGGCACCACGCTCCAGGACCCGAAGGACAAGATCTGGCTGCAGAACCTGATGGCGTACACCGGCACCGGCGTGAACGGCATGTCGTTCACGTACTGGTCGTGGAACCCGAACTCGGGTGACACCGGCGGCATCGCCAACGACGACTGGACCACGATCAACCAGCCGAAGCAGGACATCCTGACGCCGTACCTGATCCCGCCGACCGGCGGTGGCGGCACCACCAGCCCGTCCCCCACCGGCACGCCGAACACCTCGCCGGCGCCGACCACCCCGCCGCCTCCGGTGACCGGTGGCTGCACCGCCACCTACAAGCAGATCAACTCCTGGGCGGGCGGCTTCCAGGGCGAGCTGACCGTCAAGAACACCGGCACCGCCGCGGTGAACCCGTGGTCGGCCACGTGGACCTGGCCGTCCGGGGTGACGCTCGCCAGCGGCTGGAACGCCACTGTCACGCAGTCCGGCACCACTGTGACGGCGGCCGCGCCGGCCTGGGCGTCGTCGCTGGCGCCGGGCGCGTCGGTCACCGTCGGCTTCACCGCCAACGGCACCGCCGCGACGCCGGGCAGCGTGAAGCTCAACGGCACCGCCTGCTGAGGCAGTGACGACGGGGGCCCGCTCGGCCCCCGCCGTCACGCTCGGCTCAGTGCGCGGCGCAGCCGCCGACGGGGGCGGGCGCCGCGGCCGGCGCGCCGACCGTCGGCAGTCCGAGCAGCACCCCGGGGGTACGCGGAACCTGCCCCGCCTCGGCCGCGTCCCCGGCCCGGGTGCGCCGGTGCGCCAGCGGCGCGCCGTCGGCGTTCAGGTGGTGCGGGGCGGCGTACGTGACGACTGTGTGCACGATGTCGCCGGGGCGGATCTGCCCGGCCAGCTCACCGGTGGCGAAGTGCACGAGCCGGCCGTCGCGGGCCCGGCCGGACATCCGGCCGGTGCGCTCGTCCTTGCGGCCCTCGCCGACCGCCACCAGCACCTCGACGGTCTCGCCGACCAGCTTCTTGTTCTCCGCCCAGGTGATCTCCTCGACGCAGGCGATCAGCCGCTCGTAGCGCTCCTGCACGACCTGCTTGGGCAGCTGGCCGTCCATGGTCGCGGCCGGGGTGCCGGGGCGCTTGGAGTACTGGAACGTGAACGCCGACGAGAACCGCGCCTCCCGCACCACGTCGAGCGTGCGGGCGAAGTCGGCCTCGGTCTCCCCCGGGAAGCCGACGATGATGTCGGTGGTGATCGCCGCGTCCGGCATCGCCGCCCGGACCTTGGAGATGATCCCCAGGTAACGCTCCGACCGGTACGAGCGGCGCATCGCCCGCAGCACGTCGTCGGAGCCGGACTGCAACGGCATGTGCAGCGAGTGGCAGACGTTGGGCGTCTCGGCCATCGCGGCGATCACGTCGTCGGTGAAGTCCTTCGGGTGCGGGCTGGTGAACCGCACCCGCTCCAGCCCGTCGATGTCGCCGCAGGCGCGCAGCAGCTTGCCGAACGCGTACCGGTCGCCGAACTCGACGCCGTAGGAGTTGACGTTCTGCCCGAGCAGCGTCACCTCCAGCACGCCGGAGTCGACCAGCGCGCGCACCTCGGAGAGGATGTCGCCGGGGCGGCGGTCCTTCTCCTTGCCGCGCAGGGAGGGCACGATGCAGAACGTGCACGTGTTGTTGCAGCCGACGGAGATCGAGACCCACCCGGCGTACGTCGACTCGCGCCGGGTCGGCAGCGTGGAGGGGAAGACCTCCAGCGACTCCAGGATCTCGACCTCGGCCGCGGTGTTGTGCCGCGCCCGGTCCAGCAGCGCCGGGAGCGAGCCGATGTTGTGCGTGCCGAAGACGACGTCCACCCAGGGCGCCTTGCGGACGATGTCGCCCCGGTCCTTCTGGGCCAGGCAGCCGCCGACCGCGATCTGCATCCCGGGGTGCTTCGCCTTCACGGGGCGCAGATGACCCAGGTTGCCGTAGAGGCGGTTGTCGGCGTTCTCCCGGACCGCGCAGGTGTTGAACACCACCACGTCGGGCTGCTCGTCGGCCTCCGCGGCGCGCACGTACCCGGCATCCTCGAGGAGGCCGGAGATGCGCTCGGAGTCGTGCACGTTCATCTGGCAGCCGTACGTGCGCACCTGGTAGGTGCGCGGGCTGCCCGCGGCTGCGGTAGTCATGACCCGGACAGCGTATCCGGGTGGAGCCGATCGGATCGAACGAGGAGGAGCCGTGTGCCGGAGCATCAAGACCCTGCGTGAGCCGTACGTCCCGGTGGTGACCGAGGAGGACATCCGCGCCGCCGCGTTGCAGTACGTCCGGAAGATCTCCGGATTCCGTACCCCCGCCGCCCACAACGCCGCCGCGTTCGACGCCGCGGTGGACGCCGTGGCCGCCGCCACCGCGACGCTGCTCGACCAGCTCGTGGTGCGGGGGCAGCAGCCGGCGGCCCGGGGCTGAGCCGGGGCCGCCACCGCTCGCCGCCGGCGGGGACACGGCGGCGAGCACCGCTCACGGGTGCCCGCCGGCGTCCGCGCTCAGGCGGCGGCGAGCGCCGGTGCGACCGTGTCGGGGGCCCACCGGGAGCGGTGGCACTGCGACCAGCCCCGGCAGCGCGCGTCGGCGACAGTGCAGAGCCGGTGGTGGCTGAGCACCTCACCGTCGTCGGTGTCGGCCACGTCGAAGTGCACCGGCCGGATCGTGCCGTCCGGCGCGACCAGCAGGTGCCGGCCGGCGTCGAGCGTGTCGTCACGCGTCAGGCAGTTGCGGCCCAGCAGCCGGGCCAGCGCCGCGATCGCGGGCAGCTCGGTCAGGCTCTCGGGCACGCCGTAACAGTCGACCACCGTGCCGTACAGCCCGGGTGCCTCCCACACGTCGCAGACCACCGCGTACGCGGGGAGCCGCATCGGGTCGGCGACGGCCATGGGCATCACCACCCGGCCGAGCGCCTCGGCCAGTGCCGGGTAGACCTCCACCGGCTCGCCGCCGTCGATTCTCCAGTTCCACAGCTCGGTCATGCCGCCTCCTCGCTGCGCTCGTTCCACCGGCCTCCGGATCGGGCCTCAATGACGATGGTGGGGTGCATTTGACCTCAGCCGGGCGCAAGTTACCGGTCTGTGACCATTCCGGGCAAAATTCCCTCGGGCGACGTTGCCCAGAGTAGCTGGAAGATGACAGTTTATCGGGTACTGTGCCGCGGCGACGGCCGGCCGCGCCGCGACAATCGAGGCTCAGCGCACCCGGATCAGATGCTCCGAAGCAGGCAGCAGCTCACCGATCACCGTGCCGCCCGGCACCTCACCGGCGACCAGCAGGCCACCGGAGGTCTGCGCGTCGGCGAGGAGCAGCCGCTCCCCCTCGTCCGCACCGCCGAAGTCGGTCCACGGCATGACCCACTCCAGGTTGCGCCGGGTGCCACCGCTGACGTACCCGTCGCGCAACGCCTCCCGCGCGCCCGGCAGGTACGGCACCGCCGCCGCGTCGATCGCCACCGTCAGGCGGCTCGCGCGGGCCAGCTTCGAGGCGTGCCCGAGCAGGCCGAAGCCGGTCACGTCGGTCCCGCAGCGGATGCCCGCGGCCACCGCTGCGCGGGCCGCGTCCCGGTTGAGCCGGGCCATCGACTCGACCGCCTCGGGGAAGCGCTGCCCGGTCTGCTTGTGCCGGGTGTTGAGCACGCCCACCCCGAGCGGCTTGGTCAGCGACAGCGGGAGCCCGGCCCGCCCGGCGTCGAGCGTGATCAGCTCCTCCGGCCGGACCACGCCGGTGACCGCCAGGCCGTACTTCGGGCCGTCGTCGTCCACGCTGTGCCCGCCGGCCAGGTGGCAGTCCGCCTCCCGGGCCACGTCCAGACCCCCGCGCAGCACCTCGCGGGCCATCTCCGGCGGCAGTACCCCGCGCGGCCAGCAGAGCAGGTTCAGCGCGACGAGCGGGGTGCCGCCCATCGCGTACACGTCGGAGAGCGCGTTGGCGGCGGCGATGCGCCCCCAGTCGTAGGCGTCGTCGACCACCGGGGTGAAGAAGTCGGCGGTGCTCACCAGGCCCGTACGCTCGTCCAGCCGGACCACCGCGGCGTCGTCGCCGTTCTCCAGGCCGACCAGCAGGTCGGCCGAGCCGCCGGTGGCGCCGAGACCGGCGACCATCGCCTCCAGCTCGCCGGGTGGGATCTTGCAGGCGCAACCGCCACCGCGGGCGTAGTCGGTCAGCCGGATCGCGTCGGTCATCCCCTCATGATCTCGGGCCTGCGGTGACGGCGCCACTCGGCCCACCCTCGGGTGACGAAATTCGGACGGGCCGGTACGCCCGTGACCGGTGTTACCGCTCCGTGACCATCTGAGTTGCGTTCTGCCACATCACCCCGCCTACAGTTGCCCAACCGGGGGTCGACCGACCCCCGAATTCCGCCATGGACGACAGGGACGGTGGACGACGTGACGACGGGCGACCCGCTGATCGTGCTCGACGGGGTCAACAAGTGGTTCGGGCCGCTGCACGTGCTCGACGACGTGTCCCTCTCCGTCGACCGGGGCGAGGTGGTCGTGGTGATCGGCCCGTCCGGCTCCGGCAAGTCGACGCTCTGCCGCACGATCAACCGGCTGGAGCCGATCGACTCCGGCACCATCACCTTCGACGGGCAGCCGCTTCCGGCCGAGGGCAAGCCCCTGGCCAAGCTGCGCAGCGAGGTCGGCATGGTGTTCCAGTCGTTCAACCTCTTCGCGCACAAGACCATCCTGGAGAACGTCGCGCTGGGGCCGGTCAAGGTCCGCAAGGAGAAGCCGGCCGCCGCCCGTGAGCGCGGCCTGGCCCTGCTGGACCGCGTCGGCATCGCCAACCAGGCGGACAAGTACCCGGCGCAGCTCTCCGGCGGTCAGCAGCAGCGGGCGGCGATCGCCCGCGCGCTGGCCATGCAGCCCAAGGCGATGCTGTTCGACGAGCCGACGAGCGCGCTGGACCCGGAGATGGTCGGCGAGGTGCTGGACGTGATGACGTCGCTGGCCCGCGACGGCATGACCATGGTCGTGGTGACCCACGAGATGGGCTTCGCCCGGCACGCGGCCAACCGGGTCATCTTCATGGCCGACGGCAAGCTGGTCGAGGACGCGCCGCCGGCCGAGTTCTTCGCGAACCCGCGCAGCGAGCGGGCCAAGGACTTCCTCTCCAAGATCCTCACCCACTGAGCGTCCGTAGTGGAGTCGTCCCGTCGACTCCGTCGAAGAAGGAGATGAGTATGCGTTACAAGCGCGTGGCGGCGGTGGCCATGATGGCCTCGCTCGCCCTGTCCGCGGCCGCCTGTGGCAAGGAGGGGGACCCCGCTCCCAGCGGCGGCGGCAACGCCAGCGGTGGAGCCCAGGGCGACAGCTGCAGCAGCTCGGGCGTGACCTTCACCCCCAAGACGGACGCCAACGTCGCCGGCAGCCCGGCCTTCGAGAAGATCAAGTCGGCCGGCAAGGTCGTCATCGGCGTCAAGTTCGACCAGCCGAACCTCGGCTACAAGGACGCCCAGGGCAAGCGCTGCGGCTTCGACATCGAGATCGCCCAGTACGTCGCCAGCACCCTCGGCGTCGACCCGGCGAAGATCGAGTACAAGGAGATCGCCTCCGCCAACCGGGAGACCGCGATCAAGGGTGGCGAGATCGACTACTACGTCGGCACCTACTCGATCACCGACAAGCGCAAGAACGACGTCTCCTTCGCCGGCCCGTACTTCGTCGCCGGCCAGGACCTGCTGGTCCGCAAGGACGAGTCGTCGATCACCGGCAAGGACACGCTCAAGGGCAAGAAGGTCTGCTCGGCCACCGGCTCCACGCCGATCCAGAAGATCCGCGACGAGGGCCTGACCGAGGGCGAGAACATCGTCGAGTTCAAGACCTACTCCGAGTGCGTCTCGCAGCTGCTCGACAAGAAGGTCGACGCGGTGACCACCGACGACGCCATCCTCAAGGGCTACGCCGCGCAGAACCCGGACGAGCTCAAGGTCGTCGGCCAGCCGTTCAGCACCGAGAAGTACGGCATCGGCCTGCCCAAGGACGACAAGGCGCTGCGTGACTACGTGAACGACCAGATCGAGGCGGCGTTCACCGACGGCACCTGGAAGAAGATCTACGACGGCACGCTCGGCAAGTCCGGCTCACCGGCCACTGCGCCGCAGCTCGAGCGGTACTGACGGTCCGCACCGACGTCGGACCGGGCGGGGAGGTCCTCCTCCCCGCCCGGTCCCGTCTGGAGAGAGTGAGAGCGAGGTATGGGCGAGTTCTTCCGCGTCCTGACGGACAACGCGAGCCTGTTCCGCGAGGGGTTCTACAACACCGTCAAGTTGTTCCTGATCGCCGGCGTCGGCAGTCTCGTCCTCGGCATGCTGCTCGGCGCGATGCGGGTGTCCCCCGTCCCCGCGCTGCGGGCGTTCGGCGCCACCTACGTCAACCTGGTGCGCAACACTCCCCTGACGCTGGTGTTCGCGTTCCTCGTCTTCGCGGTGCCGAAGCTGGACGTCAACATCGACTACTTCAACAGCGCCTGCATCGCGCTGATCGCGTACACCTCGGCGTTCATCTGCGAGGTGGTCCGCTCCGGCGTGAACACGGTGGCCACCGGGCAGGCCGAGGCGGCCCGCGCGCTGGGCATGACATTCGCCCAGGTGCTGACGCTGATCGTGCTGCCGCAGGCGCTGCGGGCCATGGTCCCGCCCATGATGAGCGTGCTCATCGCCATGCTGAAGAACACCACGATCGCCGCCGGCTTCTCCGTGCTGGAGGCCGGCGCCATCCCGGCGTACATGTCGGAGCGGGGTGAGCCGCAGTTCATCGTGCTCACCTGGATCGTGATCGGCTTCCTGATCCTGATCATCCCGCTGGTGGTGCTCCAGCGGATCCTCGAGCGCAAGTGGGCGGTGGCCCGGTGAGCAGCAGCAGCGTCCTCTACGACATCCCCGGCCCGAAGGCCCGCAGGCGCAACCGGATCCTCGGCATCGTCTCGATCGCGGCGATCGTCGCGCTGATCGCGTTCGTGGTCTACAAGTTCGACCAGACCGGCCAGTTCGAGGCCCGCAAGTGGGAACAGTTCCAGTACGCGGCCGTGCAGCGGGAGCTGCTGAACGGCCTCTGGGCCACGCTGAAGGTCGCCGCCGTCGCCACCGTGCTGGCACTGCTGTTCGGCGCGTTCTTCGCCAGCGCCCGGCTCAGCGACAAGGTGTTTTTCCGGGCGCCCGCCACGTTCGTGGTGGAGCTGTTCCGGGCCATCCCGCTGCTGATCCTGATCTTCTTCGGCTACTACGTGCCGCTGCAGTACGGCTGGCCGATCGACAAGTTCTGGGCGCTGGTCATCGGGTTGACGCTCTACAACGGCTCGGTGCTGGCGGAGATCTTCCGCGCCGGCATCAACGCCGTGCCGTACGGGCAGTCCGAGGGCGCGTACGCGATCGGCATGCGCAAGAACCAGGTGCTACGGCTGATCCTGCTGCCGCAGGCGTTCCGGTCGATGCTCCCGGCGATCGTGAGCCAGCTCGTCGTGCTGCTCAAGGACACCGCGCTCGGCTTCATCATCACGTACCCGGAGCTGCTGTTCGTGGGCAAGCAGATCGGCGGCCGGCTGGCGTTCGGCCTGCCGTACGTGCCGACGTACCTGATCGTCGCGGCCATCTACATCGCCATCTGCGGCCTGCTGTCGGTGCTGGCCTGGTGGCTGCAGAAGCGGCTGACCCGGCTGCCGCGCACCGCGGCCAAGCCGGTGGCGGCCACGCAGACCGACGGTGGCACCGGCGCCACGCCGCTGTGAGCTGACGTCGTCCGACGGACACAGAACGGGCGGGTGGGGTTCTCCCCCACCCGCCCGTTCTCGGTCTTGCCGGTCTAGCGGGCGATCTCGGTGACCCGGGACTCGCGCACCACTGTCACCCGGATCTGACCCGGATAGGTCAGCTCCTCCTCGATCTGCTTGGCCACGTCCCGGGCCAGCACCGCCGCGCCGATGTCGTCCACGTCGTCCGGCTTGACCATCACCCGGATCTCCCGGCCCGCCTGCATGGCGAAGACCTTCTCCACGCCCAGCTTGCCGGCCGCGATCTCCTCGATCCGCTCCAGCCGCTTGACGTACGCCTCAAGGCTCTCCCGCCGCGCGCCCGGCCGCCCGCCCGAGCAGGCATCAGACGCCTGGGTCAGCACCGCCTCGATGGTCTGCGGCGGCACCTCGTTGTGGTGCGCCTCGATGGCGTGCACCACGTCCTCGCTCTCGCCGTACTTGCGGGCCACGTCCGCGCCGATGATCGCGTGACTGCCCTCCACCTCGTGGGTGAGCGCCTTGCCGATGTCGTGCAGGAACGCGCACCGCTTGATCGTCGGCACGTCCAGCCGCAGCTCGGCGGCCATCACCCCGGCGATGTGCGCGGTCTCCACCAGGTGCTTCAGCACGTTCTGCCCGTACGACGTCCGGTAGCGCAACCGGCCCAGCAGCGTGACCAGCTCCGGGTGGATCTCGGTGATGCCGACCTCGACCAGCGCGTCCTCGGCGGCCCGGAGGCACAGCTCCTCCACCTCCTGCCGGGCCAGGTCGTAGACCTCCTCGATCCGGTGCGGGTGGATCCGGCCGTCGAGCACCAGCTTCTCCAGCGTGACCCGGCCGACCTCCCGGCGTACCGGGTCGAAGCACGACAGCAGCACCGCCTCGGGGGTGTCGTCGATGATCAGGTTGACGCCGGTGACCGACTCGAAGGCGCGGATGTTGCGCCCCTCCCGGCCGATGATGCGCCCCTTCATCTCGTCGCCGGGCAGGTGCAGCACGCTGACCACGCTCTCCGCGGTCTGCTCGCTTGCCACCCGCTGGATGGCGTCCACCACGATGTTGCGGGCGCGCTGCTCGGCGCTGCCCCGGGCGTCCGCCTCGATCTCCCGGACCAGCAGCGCGGCCTCCCGCTTCGCCTGCCCCTCGATCGAGTCGACCAGCTCGGCGCGGGCCGCGTCGGCGGTCAGGCCCGCCACCCGCTCCAACTCCCGGCGGCGCTGCTCCTCCACCTCGGTCAGCGCCCGCTCGCGCTCGGCCAGGGCGGCCTCCCGGGCGGCGAGCGCCGCGGTCGCGGCGGTGAGCTGCCGCTCCCGCTCGGCCAGCCGCTCCACCTCCTCGGTGTGCAGCCGCTCCCGCTCGTCCATCCGGGCGGCCCGGCGCTCCACCTCGGCGGCCTGCTCCCGGGTGGTGGCGGCCAGCACCGCCACCTCCCGCTCGCCGCTGCGCCGCGCGGTGGCGCGCAACTGCTCGGCGTCCGCCTCGGCCTGCTTGTGCGCCCGCTCCAGCACCGTGTCCGCCTCGGCGCGGGCGTCGTCGAGCACCCGCCGCGCCTCGGCCCGGGCCGCCTTCGCCTCCGCCTTGGCGGCAGCCGCCTCGGCCCGCGCCGCCGCGGCGGCGGACTTCGCCACGTCGATGGTGCTGTTCACCTCGTCGGCGGCCGTCCGCAACGCCGCGAGGGACTGCTCCTGCCGGTCCTTCTCCGCGATGAAGGCCGGGTCCTCCGGTGCGGGCGCCAGGCTGAGCCGCTTGAGGGTCCGCACGCCGAACAGCACGGCGCCGACCACCACCACGACCAGCAGCAGCACGACCAGAAGGAGGACGACGTCGAAGGCGCTCATCGAGCCGCTCCGCACCGGTACGCGGACGCGCTCGCCCGCCGGGCTCCGGTGTCGTGCCCTGCTCCGGTGGCCCGGCCGGGGTCCCCGTACCGCCCTGCCCCGGTCGCTCGGCCGGCGTTGCCGGCCCGGCGGGGCTCGGTGGCCGGGCTGTCACCCTCCGGGGAGGGATCGGGGCCGTGTGGCAGACCGCCGGTGAACCTGTGCCGCCCTGCCATGGCCGCCTCCCCCTGAACGTCGGCGCCGCAGGACACGCGCGAAGGACACGCGCCTGCGGCTCTGGACGCCCGACCGGAGCGGCTGGCTGTGGGCAGCTTTCCGTCGGCGGTGTCCCCTGTGGGGCACCGCTGGCGGGCCGGTTGCAGTTGTCGGAGGCTCCGGGGTCTCCGGAGCGCCCGTCAAGGGCCGGTGTAGCTGGCCAAAGTGATGCTGTTCTGTTACGAGATCTATGTTGTGCGCTTAGCCTGCGCTGGTCGGGCAAAGTGAGCCTGTATGGCGAGGCTAGGTCGCGAGGGGCCGTTCGGTCAAGGAGTCATGATCAAACCACCCGGACGGAGAGAAGTTGCAGCGTCACTCAGCGGTGATCAGATGCCGGACAGGCCCGGACAAACCCCGCCCCTCAGCGCCACTGCTCGCCGCTCCCGGCCTGCTCAGGCCCTCTGCCCCATCGACGCCGCCCGCCACCTGCCCACACGATCAAGGAGTTGACGTCACCCCACAGCCC
>NZ_RCVK01000125.1:0-21074 GCF_003667485.1 Micromonospora sp. BL1 | reverse complement strand
GGGGCGGCGGGAGCATCTCGGCCGTCGGGATGCGCTGGTAGTCCATGCCCAGGCTGCGGAACAGCCGCTCGGCCGCACCGTCCTCTTCGGACGGGTACGCCACCCAGGGCTGACCGGCGGCGAAGTCGGAGTTGACGTACCGGTGGCCGCCGGGCGTCTGGGCCAGCACGTTCGCGGCGTTGGTGAACGCCTCGCGCCAGCGCTGGTCGCCGGCCGCGGCACCGTCCAGGACCGCCACGGTGAGCGCGCGGTCCTGCCCGTCGAGGGCGGCCCAGGCCCTGCCGACCTGGCACTCGCCCAGCACCTCGGTGAACCTGTACGGACCTTCCGGCTGCATGCCCCACTCCTCTGCTCACCCGCCGTGCGGATAGTACAGAGAGCACGCTCATCGGATCTCCCTGCGGTCGGGCCACTCTTGCGCTCTGAAAGTTTTCATGCATAGAGTCGCGGGGTGAATGAAAGCGGTGCGGCCTCCCCCGACCGCCTGCTCGACCTGTTCCACGGCGTACGGCTCACCCCGACCCAGCGCCGCATCGCCCACTGCCTGGTGCGGCACGCGGGCGCGGCGGCGTACCTGTCCGCCGCCGAGGTGGCCGAGCTGGCGGGCGTCAGCCAACCCTCGGTGACCCGGTTCGCCATGGCGCTCGGGCACGACGGCTATCCCGCGCTGCGCCGCCGCCTGCGGGAACTCACGGTCACCGGGTCGGCCGGACCGGCCGGCGGCAATGCCCTGCAACGGGCGGTGCACGCCGAGCGGGACAATCTCGACCGGCTCGCCGCGCAGCTCGCCGACGCCGGCCGGGTCGCCGAGGTGGGCAAGCTGCTCGCGGCCAGCCGCCCGCTGCCGGTGCTCGGGCTGCGCGCCGCCGCGCCGCTGGCCGCGTACTTCGCGTACTTCGCCGCGAAGGTGCACCCGGACGTGCGGGTCCTCGACGACGGCGGCAGCATGCTGGTCGACCGCCTGGACCAGGCCGTCGCGGCCGGCGCCACGGCGATGCTCGCGTTCGTGCTGCCCCGCTACCCCCGGGAGACCCTCGACGCGCTGCGCGAGGCCCGGGACGCCGGGCTGACCGTCGTGGCGATCACCGACTCGCCGGTGAGCCCGGCCACCGAGCACGCCGAGGTGGTGCTGCCCGCCGCCGTCGGCGCCGACCTGGTCTTCGACCTGCACACCGCACCGATGACGTTGGCCATGGTGGTGCTCCAGGCGATCTGCGACGCCGCACCGGCCGAGACCCAGAACCGGCTCGAGGCGTTCGAGTCGTCCGCCGCCCGCCGCCAGTTGTTCCTCGGCTGAGAGGAGTACGAGATGCACCAGCCCGTCCGCGCCGCCCGCGGCACCGCACGCACCGCGAAGGGGTGGCCGCAGGAGGCCGCCCTGCGGATGCTGATGAACAATCTCGACCCGGAGGTGGCCGAGCGCCCCGAGGACCTGGTGGTCTACGGGGGCACCGGCAGGGCGGCCCGGGACTGGCCGTCGTACCACGCGCTGGTGCGGACGCTGACCGACCTGCGCGACGACGAGACGATGCTCGTGCAGTCGGGCCGCCCGGTCGGGGTGATGCGCACCCACGAGTGGGCGCCCCGCGTGCTGCTGGCCAACTCCAACCTGGTCGGCGACTGGGCCACCTGGCCCGAGTTCCGCCGGCTGGAGTCGCTGGGCCTGACCATGTACGGGCAGATGACCGCCGGTTCCTGGATCTACATCGGCACCCAGGGCATCCTCCAGGGCACGTACGAGACGTTCGCCGCGGTCGCCGCCAAGCGCTTCGAGGGCACGCTCGCCGGCACGTTGACGCTCACCGCCGGGTGCGGCGGGATGGGTGGGGCGCAGCCGCTCGCGGTCACCATGAACGGTGGCGCCTGCCTGATCGTGGACGTGGACCGGTCCCGGCTGGAGCGGCGGGCGCACGACCGCTACCTGGACGAGATCGCCGACTCGCTCGACGACGCGGTGGAGCGGGCGCTGGCCGCGAAGCGGGACCGGCGGGCGCTCAGCGTCGGAGTGGTCGGCAACGCGGCCACCGTCTTCCCGGAGCTGCTGCGCCGGGGTGTGGCCGTCGACATCGTGACCGACCAGACCAGTGCGCACGACCCGCTGTCGTACCTGCCGGAGGGCGTGGAGCCGGCCGACGCGCGGGACTACGCGGCGGCCAAGCCGGCCGAGTTCACCGACCGGGCGCGGGCGTCGATGGCGAAGCACGTGGAGGCGATGGTCGGCTTCCTGGACGCCGGCGCGGAGGTCTTCGACTACGGCAACTCGATCCGGGGCGAGGCCAAGCTCGGCGGGTACGAGCGGGCGTTCGACTTCCCCGGGTTCGTGCCCGCGTACATCCGGCCGCTGTTCTGCGAGGGCAGGGGCCCGTTCCGCTGGGCCGCGCTCTCCGGCGACCCGAAGGACATCGCGGCCACCGACCGCGCCATCCTCGACCTGTTCCCGGAGAACGAGTCCCTCGCCCGGTGGATCCGGATGGCCGGCGAGCGGGTCGCGTTCCAGGGCCTGCCGGCGCGGATCTGCTGGCTCGGCTACGGCGAGCGCGACCGAGCCGGGGTGCGGTTCAACGAGATGGTGGCCTCCGGCGAGCTGAGCGCGCCCGTGGTGATCGGCCGGGACCACCTGGACTGCGGCAGCGTCGCCAGCCCTTACCGGGAGACCGAGGCGATGGCCGACGGCTCCGACGCGATCGCCGACTGGCCGCTGCTGAACGCGCTGGTCAACACCGCGAGCGGCGCGTCCTGGGTGTCCATCCACCACGGCGGCGGCGTGGGCATCGGCCGGTCCATCCACGCCGGCCAGGTCTGCGTGGCCGACGGGACCGCGCTGGCCGGGCAGAAGATCGAGCGGGTGCTCACCAACGACCCGGCGATGGGCGTGATCCGGCACGTCGACGCCGGCTACGACGACGCCCGCGAGGTCGCCGAGCGCACCGGCGTGCGCGTGCCCATGACCGAGGGTGACCTGTGACCGACCTGGCGGAGCGGTTCCGCGCGCTGTGGGACGAGATCGCCCCGGTCGGGCGGGACGCCGGCAGCGGCGGTTACCTGCGCTACGCGCTCACCGAGCCGGAGCGCACGCTGCGCGCCTGGTTCCGGGAGCAGGCCGACCGGCGGGGCATGCCGGTGTCGCAGGACGGCAACGGCAACCTGTTCGGCTGGTGGGGCGACCCGGCGGCCGGGGACGCGGTGCTGACCGGCAGCCACTTCGACTCGGTGCCGCACGGCGGCGCGTACGACGGTCCGCTCGGCATCGTCAGCGCGTTCCTCGCCGTGGACGAGCTGCGGGCCGCGGGCGTCACCCCGGACCGGCCGGTGGTGGTGGCCGCGTTCGTGGAGGAGGAGGGCGCGCGGTTCGGCGTACCCTGCCTGGGGTCGAGGCTGCTCACCGGCGAGATCGACGTCGACCGCGCGGCCGGGCTGCGCGACCAGGCCGGGACGACCTTCGCCGAGGCGCTGGGCGAGCGGCCGGCGGGCGCCGACCCGGCGCTGCTCGGCCGCCTCGCGGCCTTCGTGGAGCTGCACGTCGAGCAGGGCCGCGCGCTCGTCGACCTGGACGCGCCGGTCGCTGTGGCGTCGGCGATCTGGCCGCACGGCCGGTGGCGGTTCGACTTCACCGGCGAGGGCAACCACGCGGGTACGACCCGGATGGCCGACCGCCGCGACCCGATGCTCACCTACGCGTTCACAGTGCTGGCGGCGAACAAGGAGGCCCGGCTGCGCGACGCGCACGCCACGGTGGGCCGGGTGTCGGTCGAGCCGAACGCCACGAACGCGATCCCGTCCCGGGTCACCGGCTGGCTGGACGCGCGGGCGGCCGAGGCGGAGACGCTGTACGGTCTGGTCGAGGCGGTACGCACCAAGGCCGCCGACCGGGCCGGCCGCGACGGCACCGCGCTGACCTGCACGCAGGAGTCGGCGACCCCGCTCGTCGCGTTCGACCACGGGCTGGCCGACCGGCTGGCCGCGCTGCTCGGCGCGCCGGTGCTGCCCACCGGCGCCGGGCACGACGCGGGTGTGCTGGCGGCGCACCTGCCCACCGCGATGCTGTTCGTGCGCAACCCGACCGGGGTGTCGCACTCCCCCGCCGAGGCGGCCACCGACGCCGACTGCGCCGCCGGGGTGGCCGCCCTGGCCCGGGTGCTGGAGGAGCTGGCATGCCGCTGACCCGCTGGCTGGCCGAGTACGCCTGGCTGCCCGACCGCGCCGAGCCCACCCGGGACGTGCTGATCGAGGCGACCGACGGGCGGCTCACCGCTGTCACCCCGCTGACCGTGGACGGTCCGCCGACCGCCGGGGTCGAGGTGCTCGCCGACGCGGTCCGGCTGCCCGGGCTGACGCTGCCCGGCCTCGCAAACGCCCACTCGCACGCGTTCCACCGGGCGCTGCGCGGGCGCACCCACGACGGGCGCGGCGACTTCTGGTCCTGGCGCAGCCTGATGTACGCCGTCGCGATCCGGCTCGACCCGGACTCCTACCTGGCGCTGGCCCGCGCCGTGTACGCGGAGATGGCGCTGTCCGGGATCACCTGCGTGGGCGAGTTCCACTACCTGCACCACGGTCCCGGCGGCACCCCGTACGACGACCCGAACGCCATGTCCGCCGCGCTCGTGGAGGCCGCCGCGCACGCCGGGATCCGGCTCACGCTGCTGGACACCGCGTACCTGGCCGGGGGCGTGGACGGCACTCCGCTGGCCGGGCCGCAACGCCGGTTCGGCGACGGCGACGCGCTGCGCTGGGCGCAGCGGGTGGACGCGTTCCGCCCGGCCGACGACCACGTCCGGCTCGGCGCGGCCATCCACTCGGTGCGCGCGGTCCCGGCCGAGCAGCTCGCCACCGTGGCGGGCTGGGCCGACCGCAACGGGCTGCCGCTGCACGTGCACCTGTCCGAGCAGCCGGCCGAGAACGACGCCTGCCGGGCCGTGCACGGGTGCACGCCGACTCGGCTGCTGGCCGACCACGGCGTGCTCGGCCCGCACACCACGGCCGTGCACGCCACCCACCCGACCGCCGCCGACGTGGCGCTGCTCGGCGACAGCCGTACCCGGGTCTGCGTCTGCCCCACCACCGAACGCGACCTGGCCGACGGGATCGGCCCGGTGCGCCGGATGGCCGACGCGGGCAGCCCGCTCAGCCTCGGCAGCGACAGCCACGCCGTGGTGGACCTGTTCGAGGAGGCCCGCGCGGTCGAGATGGACGAGCGGCTGCGTACCCGGCGGCGGGGGCACTTCAAACCGGCCGAGCTGGTCACCGCCGCCACCGTCGGCGGGCACGCCGCGCTGGGCTGGGGCGACGCCGGCCGGCTCGCCGTCGGGCAGCGCGCCGACCTGGTCACGGTACGGCTGGACAGCGCCCGCACCGCCGGGATCCCGCCGGTCGGCGCGTTCTTCGCCGCCACCGCCGCCGACGTGACGAGCGTCGTGGTCGACGGCCGGCCCGTGGTGGACGGCGGCCGGCACCTGACCGTGGACGTGCCCACCGAGCTGCGGGACGCGATCGCGGCGGTGACGGCGAAGGAGGACTCGTGACGCGCGGCAGCCTGCTCGTCGACCACATCGGCGAGCTGGTCACCAACGACGGCCGCGACGGCGACCCGCTGGGTGTCCGCCGCGACGCCGCCCTGCTCGTCGAGGACGGCGAGGTGGCCTGGACCGGTCCGGCCCGGCACGCGCCCGCCGCCGACCGGCGGATCGACGCCGGCGGCGCCGCGGTGCTGCCCGGCTTCGTGGACAGCCACGCCCACCTGGTCTTCGCCGGGGACCGGGCGGCCGAGTTCGCCGCCCGGATGGCCGGCGAGCGGTACACCGGCGGCGGCATCCGCACCACCGTCGGCGCCACCCGCGCCGCCTCCGACGACGACCTGCGCGCCACAGTGGGGCGGCTGCGCGCGGAGATGCTGCGGCAGGGCACCACCACCGTCGAGATCAAGAGCGGGTACGGCCTCAACGTCGCCGACGAGGCCCGCTCGCTGCGGATCGCCGCCGAGTTCACCGGCGACACCACGTTCCTCGGCGCGCACGTCGTCCCCGCCGAGTACGCCGACCGCCCGGACGACTACGTGGGCCTGGTGTGCGGGCCGATGCTGGCCGCCGCCGCGCCGTACGCCCGCTGGATCGACGTGTTCTGCGAGCGGGGCGCGTTCGACGCCGACCACGCGCGGGCCATCCTCGCCTGCGGGCAGGCCGCCGGTCTGGGCGTACGGCTGCACGCCAACCAGCTCGGTCCCGGGCCGGGCGTGCGGCTCGGCGTGGAGCTGGGAGCGGCCAGCGTCGACCACTGCACCCACCTGACTGACGCCGACGTCGACGCGCTGGCCGGTTCGGAGACTGTCGCCACGCTGCTGCCGGGCGCCGAGTTCTCCACCCGGTCGCCGTACCCGGACGCCCGGCGGCTGCTCGACGCGGGCGTCACGGTCGCGCTGGCCACCGACTGCAACCCCGGTTCGTCGTACACGTCGTCGATGCCGTTCTGCGTCGCGCTCGCCGTACGCGAGATGCGGATGACCCCGGCGGAGGCGGTGTGGGCCGCGACCGCCGGCGGGGCGGCGGCGCTGCGCCGCACCGACGTGGGGCGGCTGACCCCCGGGGCGCGGGCCGACCTGATCATCCTCGACGCCCCGTCCCACCTGCACCTGGCCTACCGGCCGGGCGTGCCACTGATCCGCCAGGTCCTGCACAACGGAGTACCGCGATGACCACAGTGACCATCCTGTCCACCGGCGTCACAGCCGCCGACGTGCTCGCGGTGGCCCGCGGCACCGCCAAGGTCGTGCTCGACCCGGCCGCCACCGAGGCGATGGCCACCTCGCGGTCCATCGTGGACGGCATCGAGGCGGCCGGCCGCCCGGTGTACGGCGTCTCCACCGGCTTCGGCGCCCTCGCCAACACGTTCGTCGCCCCGGAGCGCCGGGCCGAGCTTCAGCACGCGCTGATCCGCTCGCACGCCGCCGGGGTGGGCGCGCCGATGCCGCGCGAGGTGGTACGCGCCATGATGCTGCTGCGGGTCCGCTCGCTGGCGCTCGGCCGCTCCGGGGTCCGCCCGCTGGTCGCCGAGGCGCTCGTGGACCTGCTCAACCACGAGGTCACCCCGTGGGTGCCCGAGCACGGCTCGCTCGGCGCGTCCGGCGACCTGGCGCCGCTGGCGCACTGCGCGCTGGTGCTGCTCGGCGAGGGCTGGGTGCTCGGCCCGGCCGGTGACCGCATCCCGGCCGCCGACGCGCTGCACCGGGTCGGGCTGAAGCCGGTGTCGCTCGCCGCCAAGGAGGGGCTGGCGCTGATCAACGGCACCGACGGCATGCTCGGCATGCTGCTGCTCGCGGTCTCCGACGCCCGGCACCTGTTCGCCATGGCGGACGTGACGGCGGCGCTGGCCATCGAGGCGATGCTCGGGTCGGAGCGGCCGTTCCTGCCCGAGCTGCACGCGATCCGCCCGCACCCCGGTCAGGCCGCGTCGGCGGCGAACATCCACCGGCTGTTGCAGGGCTCGGCGGTGATGGACTCGCACCGCGACGACCTGGCACACGCGGTGCAGGACGCGTACTCGATGCGCTGCGCCCCGCAGGTGGCCGGCGCAGCCCGGGACACGCTCGACTTCGTCGAGGTGGTGGCCGGTCGGGAGCTGCTGTCGGTGGTGGACAACCCGGTGGTGCTGCCGGACGGGCGGGTCGAGTCGACAGGCAACTTCCACGGTGCGCCGCTCGGCTTCGCCGCCGACTACCTGGCCATCGCCGCCGCCGAGGTGGGCGCGATCGCCGAGCGCCGGGTGGACCGGCTGCTCGACGTGGCCCGCAACCGTGACCTGCCGGCGTTCCTCTCCCCGGACCCCGGGGTGAACTCCGGGCTGATGATCGCCCAGTACACCGCCGCCGGGATCGTGGCGGAGAACCGCCGGCTCGCCGCACCCGCCTCGATCGACTCGCTGCCGACCAGCGGCATGCAGGAGGACCACGTCTCGATGGGCTGGGCGGCCACCAAGAAGCTGCGCACCGTGCTGGACAACCTGACCAGCCTGCTCGCGGTGGAACTGCTGGCGGCCGTACGCGGACTCCAGCTCCGCGCGCCGCTGACGCCGTCACCGGCCGGTCGGGCGGCGCTCGACGCGCTCGGCGGCACCATCGGCGAGCCGGGGCCGGACGTGTTCCTCGCGCCGCTGATGGAGGCCGCGCGGGACGTGGTGCGCGGCCCGGAGCTGCGCGCGGCGATCGAACGGGAGATCGGCCCGCTCGGCTGAGCGGGCCGATACCGACCCTCCGGCCGGGCGTCCAAGCGGTGCCCGGCCGGCGTCCGGGAGCGGGTCAGGCGGCGGGTGGGAGCACCTTCGCGACCAGCTTGGCCAGTTCCCGCAGCGCCTTGCCGCGGTGGCTGACCGCGTCCTTCTCCTCCGGCGTCAGCTCCGCGTTGGTGCGCTCCTGGCCGTCGCCGAGGAAGATCGGGTCGTAGCCGAAGCCGCCGTCGCCGCGCGGCGCGCGCAGCAGCCGGCCGGACTGACGGCCGTCGACCAGGTGCTCCTTGCCGCCGGGCAGCACCAGCGCGACGGTGCAGACGAACGCCGCACCCCGGTGCTCGTCCGGCACGTCGGCGACCTGGTCCAGCACGAGCTGGAGGTTGGCGTGGTCGTCGCCGTGCCGGCCGGACCAGCGGGCGCTGAACACACCCGGCATGCCGTTGAGCGCGTCCACCGCCAGCCCGGAGTCGTCCGCGATGGTCGGCATACCGGTACGCCGGCAGCCCTCCCGCGCCTTGATCAGCGCGTTCTCACCGAACGTGAGGCCGGTCTCCGGCAGCTCCGGGTACTCCTCGACGTCGTCGAGGCCGAGCAGGGCGATCCGGTGCGCGCCGAGCGCGCCGTCCAGGATCCGCTGGAGTTCGACCAGCTTCTTCCGGTTCCGGGTGGCGAGCAGGATCTTGTTCACGAGAGCGCCTTCCGCTGCGCGTCGGCCAGTTCCAGACAGCCCGCCACGCCCAGGTCGAGCAGCGCGTCGAGCTGGTCGCGGGCGAAGACGCCCGCCTCGCCCGTACCCTGCACCTCGACGAAGTCGCCGGTGCCGGTGCAGACCACGTTCATGTCGACCTCGGCGGTGACGTCCTCGGCGTAGCAGAGGTCGAGCATCGGCTCGCCGCCGATCACGCCGACGCTCACCGCGGCCACCGAGCGGTGCATCACCTTCTCCACCTTGCCGGCCAGCGACTTGCGCTCGGCCAGCCAGGTCACCGCGTCGTGCAGTGCGACGTACGCGCCGGTGATCGCGGCGGTACGGGTGCCGCCGTCGGCCTGGAGCACGTCGCAGTCCAGCACGATCGAGTTCTCGCCCAGCGCCTTCAGGTCGACGCAGGCGCGCAGGCTGCGGCCGATCAGCCGGGAGATCTCGTGCGTGCGCCCGCCGACCTTGCCGCGGACGCTCTCCCGGTCCGATCGAGTGTTCGTGGCCCGGGGCAGCATCGCGTACTCCGCGGTCACCCAGCCCAGCCCGGAGCCCTTGCGCCAGCGGGGCACGCCCTCGGTGACGCTCGCCGTGCAGAGGACCCGGGTCGCACCGAACTCGACGAGCACCGAGCCCTCCGGGTGGGTGCTCCAGCTCCGGGTCAGGGTCACCGGTCGGAGTTGGTCGGGCCGCCGCCCGTCAGGTCGCGCCATGCCTGCACCCTATGCGGTGCGGTGATCGCACCGCCCGCCGGTGCCCGCCGACACGACCCGGCCGCCGCCGGGCTCAGACGTCGTAGCAGGCGCCGGGCCGGACCACGTCCAGCGGCCCGGCGTACGCCCCGGCCGCCGCCTCCACGGTCTGCGACTCGCTGCCCCAGGCCGGTACGAGGTGGGTGAGCAGGAGCCGTCCCACGCCCGCCTTGGTGGCCGCCTCGCCGGCCTCCCGGCCGGTCAGGTGCAGGTCCGGCGGGTTCTCCACGCCGTCCATGTAGCTCGCCTCGCAGAGGAACACGTCGGCGTCCTGGGCCAGGCGCAGCAGCGCCTCGCAGGGCGCGGTGTCCGCGGAGTAGCAGAACACCCGGCCGCCGTGCTCCAGCCGCACCCCGTACGTCTCGACCGGGTGGTTCATCCGGTCGACGGTGACGGAGAACGGGCCGATCGGGAACGTGCCCGGCTGGAGGCCGTAGAACTGGTAGACGTCCTCCACCGAGCCCTCCTCCTGCCCGTACGCGGCGGCCAGCCGGTCGGGCGCGCCGGACGGGGCGTACATCGGCAGGGGCGGGTACGGGCCGTCCGGCGCGTACCGGCGTACCACCACGTAGGACACGGCGTCGAACATGTGGTCGCAGTGCAGGTGGGTGAGGAGGATGGCGTCGGGGGCGTGCAGCCCGACGTAACGCTGGAGCGTGGAGAGCGACCCCACCCCGAAGTCGATCAGAAGCCGGAAGCCGTCGGCTTCCATGAGATAGGCCGAACAGGGGGATTCGGGCCCCGGGAAGCTGCCCGCGCAGCCGAGGACGGTCAGTCTCATCCGGTGGCCTCGATCTCACGATGAGTAGTCGATGCGCCGGCGGCGGCCCCGCCGATGATCTCTACCGACGCGCTCGCCACGCTGCGCAGCCTACGCGTCGCCCCGGTCGAGCAAGAATCATCTGCCGGAAGTTGTCATCAACGTGACACCCATACACGTCCGCTCCGGACGAGACCGGCGGTCCGGCCGGCGGGCACGCCACCGGCCGGACCGGCCATCGGTCCGTCAGGCCCAGAGCTGACCGTCCAGGGCCTCCTCCGCGTCGGCGAGGGTGCCGCCGTACGCGCCGGTCGACAGGTACTTCCAGCCGCCGTCGCAGACCACGAACGCCACGTCCGCGCGGCGGCCGTCGCGGACCGCCTCGTGCGCCACCGCGAGCGCGGCGTGCAGGATGGCGCCGGTGGAGAACCCGGCGAAGATGCCCTCCACCTCGACGAGCTGCCGGGTACGCAGCACCGCGTCCCGGGTGCCCACTGAGAAGCGGCGGGACAGCACCCCGGCGTCGTACAGCTCGGGCACGTAACCCTCGTCGATGTTGCGCAGACCGTAGACCAGCTCGCCGTAGCGCGGCTCGGCCGCCACGATCTGGATGCCCTCGACCTTCTCCCGCAGGTAGCGCCCGGTGCCCATGAGCGTGCCGGTGGTGCCCAGCCCGGCCACGAAGTGGGTGATGCCCGGCAGGTCCTGGAGCAGCTCCGGCCCGGTCGTCTCGTAGTGCGCCCGGGCGTTCGCCTCGTTGCCGTACTGGTAGAGCATCACCCAGTCCGGGTGCTCGGCGGAGATCTGCTTCGCGGTCGCGACCGCCTGGTTCGAGCCGCCCGCGGCCGGCGAGAAGATGATCTCCGCGCCGTACATGCGGAGCAGCTGCACCCGCTCGGTGGAGACGTTCTCCGGCATCACGCAGACCAGCCGGTAGCCGCGCAGCTTCGCCACCATGGCCAGCGAGATGCCGGTGTTGCCGCTGGTCGGCTCCAGGATCGTGTCACCCGGACGCAGCCGGCCGGACTCCTCGGCCGCGCGGACCATGAACAGGGCCGCGCGGTCCTTGATGCTGCCGGTCGGGTTCCGGTCCTCCAGCTTGGCCCAGAGCCGCACCGGCGGCGCGCCCTCGGGCACCGTCGGCGAGAGCCGGGGCAACCCGACCAGCGGTGTGCCGCCGCAGGCGTCGAGCAGGCTGTCGTACCGCGCCATCGCGGGCCCCCTCAGCGGGCGGCGCGCGTGGAGACCGCGTGCGAGGCGATCGCTGCGGCGGCCGCGAAGCCGAACGCGCCACCGGCGACGGCCGGCAGGATGGTCACGCTGTCGCCGTCGTTGAGCTTGGCGTCGAGCGCGCCCAGGAAGCGGACGTCCTCGTCGTTGACGTAGACGTTGACGAACCGGTGCAGTGCGCCCGCGTCGGTGACCAGACGGGCCTTCAGGCCGCCGTGCCGGGAGTCCAGGTCGGCGATCAGGTCGGCGAGCGTGTCGCCGCTGCCCTCGACGACCTTCGCGCCGCCGGTGTAGCTGCGCAGGATGGTGGGGATGCGAACCTCGATGGCCATGGTGTCTCGTGCTCCTCGTTCGGGATCGTGCCAGGTGACGGGAAAAGGAAGGTGCCGGCGCTGAAGGTCAGCGGTCGGAACACTCGTAGTCGACCGTCGCCGGGCTCTGCCCGAACATGTAGGACTGGACGGCGTTCGGGTCCACGGCGGCATCCACGATCTCCACCGGTTCCTCGGTGACCACGCCGTCGACGATCCGGAAGGAGCGGATCTCCTCGGTGTCGGGCTCGCGGGTCGAGACGAGCAGGTAGTGCGCGCCCGGCTCGCCGGCGAAGGAGACGTCCGTACGCGACGGGTAGGCCTCCGTCGCGGTGTGCGAGTGGTAGATGACGACCGGTTCCTCGTCGCGGTCGTCCATCTCGCGCCACACCCGCAACTGCTCCATCGAGTCGAACTCGTAGAACGTCATGGAGCGGGCGGCGTTGTCCATCGGGATGTGCCGGGTCGGGGTGTCGCTGCCGACGGGACCGGCGACCACGCCGCACGCCTCGTCCGGGTGGTCCCGGCGCGCGTGGGCGACGATCGCGTCGATGATCGACCGGTCGATGCTCAGCACGCCGCCAAGCCTAGCGCCTGGCCCTCCCGGGCGGCGAGGTGGCAACCGTCACCACTCAGTCGATGAGCGCGTTGAGCAGGGATTCCTGGAGATATCCGAGATAGGCGTAGACCGACAGTTGGAACACCCGGGACGAACCCGGGTCCGCGGCCACCGCGTCGTCGAGCTCCTCGCCCAGGTCGGTGCCGTCCTTGATCTCCAGGCGTACGCCCATCGCCAGCCGGGCGTCGTTCAGCGCCCGCAGCCACGCCTCGGCCGCCTCCGCGTCCAGCCGCACCTCGCCGCCGGCGTCCCCGTCGGGCAGCGCGGCGAGGACCGCGCCCGCCTGGTCGATCTTGCCGGTCTTCAGGTCGCCCTCGGTGTAGCGGCGGAACTCGGCGGTGCCGGCGTCGTCGTCCGGGTAGACGTCGGGGAACAGCCGCCCGACCACCGGGTCGCCGTGGTCGAAGCCGTCGGTCAGCAGACCGACCACCTCGTTGGCGACCTTGCGCAGCACCCGGACCTCGTCGACCGCGAACGTGGCCACGTAGTGGTCGCCCCGGCGGCGGAACATGCTCATGAGCGGTCCACCGTCGCCCAGAGCCCGTACGCGTGCAGTTGCGCCGCGTCGTGCTCCATCCGTTCCCGGGCGCCGCTGGAGACCACGGCCTTGCCCTTGTGGTGCACGTCCAGCATGAGCCGCTCCGCCTTCTCCCGGCTGTACCCGAAGAGCTTCTGGAACACCCAGGTCACATACGTCATCAGGTTGACCGGATCGTCCCAGACGATGGTCACCCATGGCCGGTCGGAGACCGGCACCTCTTCGGTGTCCGGCGTCTCGACCGGCGCAACCTGTGGAGCCGCCATGCCCCCCATCGTGCCACCGGATCCGGGGAACCGATGAACCGGAACCGCGCGCGGGTCGTCGTCACCCGCCCGGGCCGCGTACGCGAGCCCGGGTCGCCGTGTGCCGGCGCCGTGGTCAGGCAAGCAGGATGCCGTGGTCGACCGCATCGGCGAGCACCGCGCCCAGCGAGAGACGGATCACCTCGAAGCGGCGGGACACCTCGCGGGACAGTTCGAGTTCGACCTCACGCAACGCGCGCTGGGCCCAGGAGCGAGCGGCGTTCGGGTCGTTGTTGCCGGGCGCCCGCCAGTGCTGCCAGCAGCCGCCGTTGAGGGCGACGCCGACCGGCGGGAGCACCTCGTCGCGCTGCGCACCGGGCAGCCCGGCCAGCGCGTCCAGGGCGCCGGCGCCGGTCAGCCCGGCGACCCCGGCAGTGCTGGTCACCAGGAGTACCCGGTCCAGCTCGGGGGCGTCCGGGTGGTCGGCCAGGCCCCAGCGCACCGCGTGGATGATCCGCCGGCGTACGCCCTCGGCCAGCGGCGCGCCGAAGACCCGGGCGGCGGCCTCGTCGACCAGGCCCCGCACCGCCTCGTCGCACTGGGCGGTGGCGAGCAGCGACAGCGCCTCCAGCTCGCGGTCGAGCATCTGCGGCAGGCCGGCGCAGCCGACCCCGAAGACGATCTCCTGCACCACCCGCAGGTGGATGTTGGCGAGCTCCAGGGCGAGGTGCTGACGGATCCGGCGGGCGCAGGCGCGGGCCTGACGGTCGACCCGGTCGGCCAGCTCGCCCGGCTCGACGCCGGCGAGCACCGGCACCCGGCCGTGTGCTCCGGCCGGCACCGGCGGGCGGGCGCTGCCGCGTCGCAGCACCTCGTCGGCGGCCCAGCCCACCAGCGCGCGGCGCAGCTGCGGCAGCTCGGCGCGGCGGGCCGGGAACCACCGGGCCGGGGTGAGCGCCGGCACCGCGGCCAGCAGCGCCGCGCGGTGCGCCTCGATGGAGACCGACACCGGGTCGAGCCGGCGGGTCGACCCGTTCGGGCCGGACGCGGCCCGGTCCTGGGCCCGCGCGCCGTCGGCCGGCGCGGCCGGGCCGGTCACGCCGGGCGTGACGGCGAAGAACACCTCGACGCGGGCACGCGCCACCTCGGCGAGCAGGTGCAGCTCGGCCGCGCTGAACGCCTGGTCGGCGGAGATCACGAAGAGCAGCGCGCCGGCCCTGCCGACGGCGTCGCGCAGCACCCGGCCGCCGGCCACGCCGAGCGTGCCGGTGTCCGGCGTGTCGAGCACCGCGAAGTGGCGCAGCAGCGGATCGGGCAGGCTCAGTTCCACCCGGCGCGGCGGCCGGGCCAGCGCCGGACCGGCGGCGAGCGGGTCGGCACCGTAGGCGTGCGGCTGGCGGTAGCCCGGGACGTACGCGGCGCGGGTCGCGGTGGCGGCGTGCTGGACCAGCAGGTTGCTTCCCGGCGGCACGGCGAGCGTCGCGGACTCGACCCCGAGCAGGCCGGCGATCAGCTCACGCCGGTTCGCGCCGGCCGGACCGGCGACGACCACCGCCATCGGCTCGTCCGGCCCGGGCACGGTCACCCCGAGCCGGGTCGGCAGCGGGGCGGATCCGGGTGGCTCGGCCTGCCGGCCTGGGTCGGGCACGTCGACCGAAGGGAGCGGACCTGGTGTCATCAGGTGGGCCTCCCGGTCGGGCGACCGGGGTGCCGGTCGCGGATTTTCCCTGGTTGCAGGGACTGCCGGAAGAGTACGGGTGTCGGCCATCCGACAACCAACACATCCGGTACTCACGGGTAATGAACAGATTACTCAACTTCACTGCGTGACGGTGCGGACGCGGACGGAACACGGTCGATATGCTGCATCGATGAGTAGGTGGGAGTTCGTCGGCCGTACTGATGAACTCAACCGTCTGTTGTCGGCGGTCGGCGGCCCGGAGGGGCGCGGGTTGCTCTTCAGCGGCGACGCCGGGGTCGGCAAGAGCCGCCTGCTGCGCGAGGGAGTGGCCGCGCTCTCCCCCGAGCGGTACGCAATCTGGTCCATCGCGGCCAGCGCCACCACCGCCGCGTTGCCGTTCGGCGGGCTGGTCCAGGTGCTGCCCGCCTCGCAGCCGCAGGGCCTGTCCCCCGCCGGGATCCTGCGCTGGGCCATGGACGTGCTCCAGGAACAGGCCGCCGGCCGGCCCATCGTGCTGGCCATCGACGACGCGCATCTGCTCGACCCGCCCTCGGCGGCGCTCGTGCACCTGGTCGCCCGCTCGGAGAACGCGTACGTCATCGGGACGCTGCGCAACGGCGAACAGGTCCCGCTGCCGATCCGCGCACTCTGGACCGACGACCTGGCCGACCTGGTCGAGCTGGCCCCGCTGTGCCGCAGCGAGACCACCGGGCTGCTCGCCGCCATCCTGGGCGGTCCCGTCGACGCCGGCTCCTCGGACCGGCTGTTCCAGCTCTCCGCGGGCAACCCGCTGCTGCTGCGGGAGCTGGTGCTGGCCGCCGACGACGAGCTGAACCGCAGGTACGGGATCTGGACGTGGACCGGCCGGCTGGAGCTGGCGCCCAGCCTCACCGAACTGATCGACACCCGGATCGGCCAGCTCACCCCCGGCGTCCGGGCGGTCGTCGAGCTGGTCGCCTTCGGCGAGCCGCTGGGCCTGCAACTGCTGGAACGCGCGGTCGACCCGGCGGACGTGGAGACCGCCGAGGAGCGCGGGCTCATCGCGCTGGTCCACGACGACCGGCGGCTCAACGTCCGCCTGGCGCACCCGCTCTACGGCGAGGTGATGCGCCGGCACTGCCCGGTCAGCCGCACCCGCCGGCTCCAGGCCACCCTGGCCGGGCTGCTGGAACAGGTCGGCAAGCGCCGCCGGGAGGACCTGCTGCGCGTCGCGGTGTGGCGGCTCGACTCGGGTACGGCGCAGGACGTGGCCCTGCTGCTCGAAGCGGCGGTGCAGGCGTTCGGCCGGTACGACGTGCCGCTGGCCACCCGGCTGGCCCGGGCCGCGCTGGAGGCCGGCGGCGGCACGGACGCGGCCGAACTGCTCGCCACCATCCTGATGTTCGGCGACCGGCCGGACGAGGCGCTCGGCGTGCTCGACCAGGTCGCCGGTGAGATCCACGACGAACGGCGGCGCAGCCGGTGGCTGACCGTCCGGGGCATGGTCAGCTACTGGGGACTCAACCGCGAGTCCACTGTGGAGGAGATCGCCGCGCGCGGCGAGGAGCTGGGCGACCCCGCCGACCGCGCCCGCGTACGCGCCTTCGAGGCCATCATGCGGCTGCACCGGCTCGACGTCGACGTGGCGGTCCGGCTGGCTCAGGAGGTGCTGGACCGGCCCGCCGCCCCGATGGCCGCCCGGGAGCTGGCCCGCTGCACGCTCGCCCACCTGCAGGCCGCGCAGGGGCAATACCAGCTCAGTGCCACCGCGATCGCCCGGGTGCAGGCCGAGGCCGCGTGCTGGCGGGCCGACATGCCCTACCTCCAGCTCGCCATGGAACTGGCCCGGGGCACCCGGCTGACGCTCTCCGGCGACCTGCCCGGCATCGACGCGATCGTCGCCGACGAGTTCGCCGACCTGGCCGGGGCCGGCGACTTCCGGCTCGGCACCGGCTACCTGGCCATCCTTCAGGCGTACGCGGCGCGGCTGCGCGGGCGCGGCGACGACGCGCTGCGGACCAGCCTGGAGGCGTGCGCGGTACTCGCCACCAGCCGGGTGTACGCGGGCCTCGCGCACGCCGAGCGCGCCCAGGCCGCCGCGCTGCGCGGCGACGCGACGCACGCGGCCGAGGCGATGGCCGAGGCGGACCGGACGCACGCACCCGGGATGGCCGTGCTCTACCCGTGGCTGGAGCAGGCCCGGGGCGCGGTCCAGGCCGCCACGGGTGACCTGCCGGCCGCGGTCAAGCACCTGTGCGCGCTCGCCGACCGGCTGCGCGAGGACGGCCTGGCCGGGCACGAGCTGCTCGTCCTGCTCGACCTGGTCCGGCTGGACCAGGCCGCCGCGCCGGTCGGCCCGACCTGCACCGACGGTGGCCGGCGCACAGTGGCGCAGCGCCTGGCCGAACTCTCCGAGCAGGTCGACGGCGTGCTGCCGCCGCTCGTCGCCCGGTTCGGCCGGGCCGCAGTCGACGGCTCCCCGGACGCGCTGCTCGCCGTCGCCGACGGCTTCGCCGACCGGGAACTGACCGTGTACGCGGCCGAGGCGACCGCCCTGGCGCTGCACCGGACACGACACGTCCGGGGCGGCGCCACCGGGCCGATCCGGGAACGCCTGGCCGATCTGCTGCGTCGCTGCGACGAGATCTCCACCCCGGCGCTGCGGCTGCTGCGCCCCACGCTCAGCGAACGGGAATGGGAGATCGCCCGCCTCGCCGCCGACGGCGTGACCAGCCGCGCCATCGCCGAACGGCTGTTCCTGTCCACGCGCACGGTGGAGAACCACCTCCAGCGCGTCTACAGCAAACTCGGCGTCGCCGGGCGCGGCGAGTTGCGGGCCGCACTGCGGTCCATGCCGGGGCACGACGGCGCGGATCCGGGCTGAACTCTAGGCTGGGGCGGTGAGCACCCTTCGTCCCGCGCTGCTGACCGACCACTACGAGCTGACCATGGTCAGCGCGGCCCTGCGTGACGGCACGGCCGACCGACGCTGCGTCTTCGAGGTGTTCAGCCGGCGGCTGCCGGCCGGGCGCCGGTACGGCGTGGTCGCCGGGACCGGCCGGCTGATCGAGATGATCCGCGACTTCCGGTTCGACCCGGCGGAGATCGACTTTCTGCGCCGTACCGGAGTGGTGGACGAGCCGGCCGCGCAGTGGCTGGCCGACTACCGGTTCACCGGCGACATCGACGGCTACGCCGAGGGCGAGCTGTTCTTCCCCGGCTCCCCGATCCTCACCGTGTCGGGCACGTTCGCCGAGTGCGTGGTGCTGGAGACGCTCGTGCTGTCGGTGCTCAACCACGACTGCGCGGTCGCCGCCGCCGCGGCCCGGATGGTCACCGCCGCCCGGGGCCGGGCGCTGATCGAGATGGGCTCCCGCCGGGCACACGAGGAGGCCGCCGTCGCCGCGGCGCGGTCCGCGTACCTGGCCGGGTTCCGGTTCACCTCCAACCTGGCCGCCGGGCAGCGCTACGGCATCCCCACCGCGGGCACCGCCGCCCACGCCTTCACGCTGCTGCACGACGACGAGCGGGCCGCGTTCGCCTCCCAGGTCGCCACGCTGGGCAAGGACACCACGCTGCTCGTCGACACGTACGACATCGCCCAGGGCATCCGCAACGCCATCGCGGTGGCCGGGCCGGAGCTGCGGGCGGTCCGGATCGACTCCGGCGACCTCGCGGTGATCGCCCAGCAGTCCCGCGAGCTGCTCGACTCGCTCGGCGCCACCGAGACGAAGATCATCGTCTCCGGCGACCTCGACGAGTACGCCATCGCCGCGCTCGCCGCCGAACCGGTGGACATGTACGGCGCCGGCACCGCCGTGGTGACCGGCTCCGGAGCGCCCACCGCCGGCCTGGTCTACAAGCTGGTCGAGGTGGAGGGGCGGCCGGTGGTCAAGCGCTCCGAGCACAAGGCCACCATCGGCGGCCGGAAGGTCGCGGTCCGCCGGCACAAGCCGACCGGCACCGCCACCGAGGAGGTCATCGTGCCGCAGGGCGTGCCGGACCGGCAGCCCAACGACCGGTTGCTCCAGCACTCGTACGTGGTGTCCGGCGAGCCGGAGACGCTGCCCACGCTGGAGGAGTCCCGGGACCACCTGCGCCAGTGCCTGATCTCCATCCCGTGGGAGGGGCTCAAGCTCTCCGCCGGAGATCCGGCCGTACCGGTGACCGTCGTACCCGCGAGCTGAGGAGGAACCCGTCAGATGGCGAACGCCCTGATCATCGTGGACGTGCAGAACGACTTCTGCGAGGGCGGCTCCCTCGCGGTCGGTGGCGGAGCCGGCGTGGCCGCCGGCATCTCCCGGCTGCTCGCCGCCGAGCCGGACCGGTGGGACCACGTGGTCGCGACGAAGGACTACCACGTCGACCCGGGCGCGCACTTCGGCGACCCGCCGGACTACGTCGACTCCTGGCCCCGGCACTGCGTGGTCGGCACCTCCGGTTCCGAGTTCCACCCCGAACTGGCGACCGACCGGGTGGAGACGATCTTCCACAAGGGCGAGCACGCGGCCGCGTACTCCGGTTTCGAGGGGCACGCCCCCGACGGCGAGTGCCTGGCCGACTGGCTGCGGCGGCACGACGTGGACCGGGTCGACGTGGTCGGCATCGCCACCGACCACTGCGTGCGCGCCACCGCCCTGGACGCCGCCCGGGAGGGCTTCCGGACCACGGTGCTGCTCGACCTGACCGCCGCTGTCGCGCCGGACACGCTCGACGTGGCGCTGCGGGCGCTCGACGGCGCCGGGGTGACCATGGTGGGCGAGCCTGTGATCAGGACCGCTTGACCGGGTAATCGGTTGCGGGTGTCGTACCCCGGCCCCAGGATGGCGCCGGAGGTACGGTCCGTCGTGAATCTGAAGCCTTACCGGGAAGCGCTCGCGCTGCCCGGTCTCCGATCGTTGCTGCTGGTGTCGGTGCTGGCCCGTGTGCCGCTGACCGCCACCGGGGTGACGCTCACCTTCTACGTGGTGCTCGACCTGGGCCGCGGCTACGGCGCCGCCGGCCTGGTCGGCGCCGCGTCCACGATCGGCGCGGCACTCGGCGCCCCGCTGCTCGGGCGGCTCATCGACCGTCGAGGGCTGCGGCCGGTGCTGGTGCTCACCACAGTCGCCGAGGCGCTGTTCTGGTCCGCCGCGCCCACGCTGCCGTACCCGGTGCTGCTCCCCGCCGCGTTCCTCGCCGGGCTGCTCGCCCTGCCGATCTTCTCGATGGTCCGCCAGTCGATCGCCGCGCTCGTGCCGGTCGAGAAGCGCCGCCCCGCGTACGCGCTGGACTCGATGGCGGTGGAGTTGTCGTTCATGGTCGGCCCGGCGCTCGCCGTGGCCCTGGCCACCGCCGTCACGCCGCGCCTGACCCTCTGGGCGGTCGGCGCCGGGATCGTCGCCTCCGGCATCTGCTTCTGGCTGCTCAACCCTCCGATCCGGGCCGCCGACGAGCCCGCCGGACCGCCGCGCCCGGTGCACCGCCGCGAGTGGCTCACCCCGCGCCTGCTCGCCGTACTGGCGGTCAGTCTCGCCGCCACGCTGGTGCTCGGCGGCACCGACGTCGCGGTGGTCGCCGTGCTCCGGTCCGGTGGCGAGGTCGGCTGGACCGGCGCCGTGCTGGCCGCCTGGGCGGTCGCGTCGCTGGCAGGTGGCTTCGCCTACGGCGCGGTACGCCGCTCGTTCTCCCCGCTGGCACTGATGGCCGCGCTGAGCCTCACCACCATCCCGGTCGGGCTGGGCGGGTCGCACTGGTGGCTGCTCTGCCTCGCGCTGATCCCGGCCGGTGCGCTCTGCGCCCCCACCATCGCGTCCACCTCCGACGCGGTCAGCCGGCTGGCCCCGCCCTCGGTCCGGGGCCTGGCCATGGGCCTGCACGGCTCGGCGGTGACGGTCGGCATCGCGCTCGGCGCACCGCTGGCCGGCGCGGTGATCGACGCGACGGCGCCCGTGTGGGGCTTCGTGGTCACCGGCGCGATCGGCGCGCTGGTGGCGCTGGCGGTGCTCCCGATCGAGCTGCGCCACCGCCGCACCCCGGTCGACGCCCCGCCCGTGGACCCCGACC
>NZ_RCVK01000201.1:0-21692 GCF_003667485.1 Micromonospora sp. BL1 | reverse complement strand
GCCGGGGAGACAGCGAGGCAGGGAGGGCTGTCAGGGGGCGCGCAGCGGGGTGCGGAGTTCGGCCAGGGCGGAGGCTACGCCGTGCAGCAGGTCGGTGGCCTCGGTCAGGCGCGCGGCGGCCGGGTGCTCGGTGTTCGGGCGCGCGTCCTCGGCCACGTAACCGGCGGCGGCCACCACCAGCCGCTCATACGCGGCCACCCCGTCCTCCAACTGGGTCACCAGCGTGGCGTGCACCTCGTTCAGCGGGCTCTGCGGGGTCAGCTTCGCCGCGCGTTCCACGCCCGCCACCCGGGTCGCCAGCTCGCGCAGGGAACGGTCGGCCTCGGCCGCCTCGCGGACCGCCGGCTCGGCCAGCCCGGTGAGCCGACCGGCCAGCCCGGCCAGGGTGAGCGCGGCCCGGTCCAGCCGGGCCCACGGTTCGGCCGCGGCGGTGCCGCGCAGTGCGAGGCGGGAACGGACCCGGCGTACCTCGGCCACGACGCCCGGGCCGACGGGCAGCCGCTCGACGGCGGCGACCAGCCGGGCGCGGGAGCGGGCGGCGGCCTCGGCCGGGTCGAGCGCGGGCGGTGGCGGCACGGCGGCGAGCGCGCGGTGGTCGACCCAGCGCCAGGCGGCCACCGCGATCGCGCTGCCCGCGGCGCCGGCCCAGGCCGCGTCCGCCAGACCCAGTCCGGCGTACGGGGTCAGCACCGCGGCGGCGCCGCCGAGCCCTCCGGCCAGCACGCTCCACCGCCGCGCCGAGTTGCGCAGCCTGCGCAGTCTCCGGAAGTGCCGGGCCCGTTCGTCCGCCATCGTGTCCGCCCCTCCGTCAGCCGGTCGTGGTCTCCCCGGTGCCGCGTTCCCGGCTCATGCTGGCCCGGATCTCGTCGAGCCGGGCGGCGGCGGCCGGGTCGGCCGGCTGCCCCACGGCGGGGGTCTCGGACCGGCTGCCGAGCTGCTCGCCGGCCATGCTCGACCGGATCTGTTCCAGTCTCGCCGATCCGGCCGAGTCGAGCGTGGCCTTCTGGATCTCCAGCATCCGGCCCTCGACCGAGTTGCCGGCCAGTTCGGCCCGGCCCATGGCGGTGGCGTAGCGGCGTTCGATCCGGTCGCGTACCTCGTCCAGCGAGGGGGTGTTGGCGGGCGCGGTGAGCGACGACATCGACTCCAGCGAGCGGGCCACGCTCTCCTGCATCTTGGCCTGCTCCAGCTGGCTGAGCAGCTTGGTGCGCTCGGCCAGCTTCTGCTGGAGGATCATCGAGTTGTTCTCGACCGCCTTGCGGGCCTGTGCGGCCGCGCCGAGCGCCTGGTCGTGCAGTGTCTTGAGGTCTTCCAGCGCCTGCTCGGCGGAGACCAGCTGGGTCGCCAGCATCTGGGCGGTCTGCTCGTAGCGCCCGGCCTCGGCCTCGTCGCCCCGGCCCCGGGCCTGGTCGGCCACGGCGAGCGCCTGCCGCGCGTTGCCCTGGAGCTGCTCGACCTCGGTCATCTGCCGGGACAGCTTCATCTCCAGCTGGCGCTGGTTGCCGATCACCGCGGCCGCCTGCTGCACCAGCGCCTGGTGCTGGCGCTGCGCCTCCTCGACGGCCTGCTGGATCTGCACCTTCGGATCGGCGTGCTCGTCGATCTTCGCGCCGAAGAGCGCCATCAGGTATTTCCAACCCTTGACGAACGGGTTCGCCATCTCCGCCTCGTCCCCTCAGTAGCGTCGCGCCTACATCGTCCCAGCCGGACGCCACTCCGGCACCCGTACGCTCCTGATCAACAGTACGACGCGAACGCCAGCACTGCCCACGACGCCGTGGCCGGGGTCAGGCGGCGCAGACCACATCCCGCTCGGCGGGGCGTACGCGGGTGCTGCGCAGCGTGGCCTTGAGCGGCGAGTCCTGCCGGACCTGGACGGCGACCCCGCCGTCGGAGGTGACCTGGCGGACACCCCTGTTCGTCGCCTTGCGGACGGCGGCCGGGGCCACCGGGGCCGGCTCGTCGGCCACCGGCACCAGCACGCCGGGCATCTGCTCGGCCAGGGCGACCGTGTCGCTCACCTCGCGCAGCAGCTCGGACAGGCGGGCGCCGAGCGCGTCGCAGATCGCGGCCAGCAACTCGCTGGAGGGTTCCTTCTGGCCGCGTTCGATCTCGGAGAGGTAGCCGAGGCTGACGTTGGCCGCGGAGGAGACCTCGCGGAGGGTGCGGTGCTGCCCCTGCCTGCGTGCGCGCAGCGCGTCACCGATCACCCGGCGTAGCAGGACCATCGCACCTCCCCCTGAACGGGACCACCATCCCCGGCCGTTCGCGTCGCGCCGGACGCGGCGGACCGCTCCGGCGCCGACGGCGACCGCCGGAGCCTTCCCGCAACCGTACCCGTTGGTCGCCACGACGACATCCCACCCCGCCTCCCCAATCCGGGCGGATCGGCCGGTCCGGCGGTCCCGCCGCCGGGCGTGCCGGCGTGACGCCGGCTCACCTGTGGCCGGCCCCGGCCGGATCGGGCGCGCCGGCGTCCTGGGGGAGCTGGATGCGGTCGGCGAGCAGGCGCAGCGCCTCGATCACCGCGGCCGAACGGATGTGGTCGCGGCCGCCTTCGAGGTCGAGCCGGCGCACCTGCGTGCCGTCCGGTCCGGCGACCGCCACGTAGACCAGGCCGACCGGCTTGTCGTCCTGCGGTTCCGGCCCGGCCACACCGGTGGTGGCCAGGCCCCAGTCGGCGCCGCACCGCTGCCGTCCGCCCTCGGCCAGCGCGGCCGCCACGTCCGGGTCGACCGGGCCGCGGTCCGCCAGCAGATCCTGCGGTACGCCGGCGAGCGTCGCCTTGAGTTCGGTGGCGTAGACCACCATGCCACCCCGGTAGATCGAGCTGACCCCGGCGATCTCCACGATCGCGGCGGCGAGCAGGCCGCCGGTCAGCGACTCGACGGTGGCCAGCGTCTCGCCGCACTCGTGCAGCCGGTGCACCACGGCGGCCGCCGGGCTGCCGGCGGGCCGGTGGTCTCTCGCGTCGGTGTCCATGCCCGCCCCCATTTCCCGCACCGCGCCGGCTTACTCGTCCGCCGCCCGGATCGACGGACCCGCCGACCGGCTCAACGGGCCGGGCGGCGCAGCCGCAACGCCTGGGCGATGTAGTCGAACCCGGTGACCACGGTGACCACCACCGCCGCTCCCATGATCCACGGTCCGATCGCGGCGAGCGCCTCCGGCATCGGCCAGAGGTACCAGGTGATGGCCAGGATCTGCAGTGCGGTCTTGACCTTGCCGCCCCGGCTGGCGGCGATCACCCCGTGCCGGATCACCCAGAAGCGCAGCCCGGTGATGCCCAGCTCGCGGGCCAGGATCACCACCGTCACCCACCAGGGCAGCCGGTCGTAGAAGGAGAGCAGCACCAGGGCGGCGCCGGTGAGCGCCTTGTCGGCGATCGGGTCGGCGACCTTGCCCAGCGAGGTGACCAGTTCGTACCGGCGGGCGATCCAGCCGTCGACCAGGTCGGTCGCGGAGGCCACCACGAAGATCACGCAGGCGGCCGTACGCCAGCCCGCGTTGCTCATGCCGGAGGCGATCACGGTGGCCGCGAAGACCGGCACCAGCACCAGGCGCGCGCCGGTGAGCAGGTTCGCCGCGTTGAGCAGCGGTACGGGGGCAGCCGCCGTCGACTCCGCTCCCGTCATGTCCCGCATCGCCCCACGTGGCTTCCCCGCTCCGTCCGGGCCCGCCGTCACCGTACCGCGCCGGGCGCCGCCGAGATCATCTCATCCGGTACGGCGACCAGGTCGACACCCTCGGTCGCGGTCACAGTGGCCCGGACCAGGTCGCCGGGGCGCAACGCGGCCAGATCCACGCCGCCGCCGACGGGCGCGACGAGCGTGGTCGAGCCGTCGACCTCGGGCGCCTGGTGGGCGGCCCGCCCCTCCACCACGCCGTCGGCGGTCGAGTCCACGAGCACCTCCACCGTCGCGCCGAGGCGTTCCTCGGCGCGCTGCGAGCAGAGTTCGTCGGCCAGCGCGCTGAGCTTGTCGTACCGCCGCTTGATCGTGGCGGCGGAGACCTTGCCGCTCAGGCCGGCGGCCTCGGTGCCGTCCTCGTCGCTGTAGTCGAACATGCCGATCGCGTCCAGCCGCGCCTCGCTGAGGAACCGGACCAGCTCGGCCACGTCCTGCTTCGTCTCGCCGGGGAAGCCGACGATGAAGTTGCTGCGCGCGCCCGCGTCCGGCGCCAGCTCGCGGGCGGAGGCGAGCAGCTCCAGGAACCGGTCGGTGGAGCCGAAGCGCCGCATCCGGCGCAGCACCGGCTCGCTGGAGTGCTGGAACGACAGGTCGAAGTACGCGGCCACGCCCGGCGTGGTGGCGATCACCTCGACCAGGCCGGGGCGGGTCTCGGCGGGCTGGAGGTAGCTGGCGCGGACCCGCACGATCCCGTCGATCGCGGCGAGCTGCGGCAGCAGCTTCTCCAGCGCGCGGGGGTCGCCCAGGTCCTTGCCGTACGAGGTGGAGTTCTCGCTGACCAGCACCAGCTCCCGTACGCCGGTCTTGGCCAGCCACTCGGCCTCGGCGAGCAGCTCGTCGGGGGTACGCGAGACGAACGCGCCGCGGAACGCCGGGATGGCGCAGAACGCGCACCGCCGGTCGCAGCCGCTGGCGAGCTTCAGCGAGGCCACCGGGCCGGTGTCGAGCCGGTGCCGCAGCACCTGCCGCAGGTGGGCCGGGGTGTGCGCGTCGGTCTCCGGTGCGACCCGGGTCGGGGTGCCGTGCCCGGGCAGCGAGACCGCCGCGTCGCGGCGCTTCACCGGGGTCAGCGGCAGCAGTTCCCGCCGGTCGCGGGGGGTGTGCGCGCCGATCGCCTCGCCGGCCAGCACCGAGTCGAGCCGGGCGGCGATGTCCGGGTAGTCGTCGAAGCTCAGCACCGCCTGCGCCTCGGGGAGACTGTCGGCCAGCTCACGGCCGTACCGCTCGGCCATGCACCCGGCGGCGACGACCTTGGCGCCGGTGTCGGCGGCGGCCAGCAGCGTCTGGATCGAGTCCTGCTTTGCCTTCTCCACGAACCCGCAGGTGTTCACCACCACCACGTCGGCGCCCTCGCCGTCGGTGGTGACCTGCCATCCGTCGGCGTGCAGCCGGGCGGCCAGCTCCTCCGAGTCGACCTCGTTGCGGGCACAGCCGAGGGTCAGCAGGGCGACGCGGCGCCCGTCGGATCGCGGGGTGGAGGAGGAGGCAGACACCATCCGAGGGTACCGGGCCGGTTCCGGACCGCCGCGCACCCGTCCGGCCGGTTCAGCGGGCGGGAACGGCCACCCGGGCCAGCCGGTCGAGGAGGAACACCTCCGTGCCGGCCAGGCCGGTGGAGCAGAAGACCGAGATCTGGTCCGCGGTGGTCCGGCCGGGAAGCGCGCCGGCCAGCACCGCGCCCAGGTCACGCAGCCGCCCGGCGTACGGCTCGACGGCGGCGAGCATCGGCGGCACGTACGCGGCGGCCTGCCCGGGCGAGTCGGTGACCAGCAGGTCGGCGGCGTCGAGCAGGTCGGTGCCGAACTCGTGCCGGTCGGTCTGCTTGAAGCCGACCGTGTTGACGTGGGTGCCGGGGGCCAGGTCGGCGGCGTCGAGCACCGGTGCGGTGCTGGTGGTGGCGAGCACCACGACGTCCCGGTCGCGTACCGCGGCGGCGGCCGAGCCGACGGCGCGGGCCGGCACGTCCAGTTCGGCGCGGACCCGCGCGGCGAACGCCTCCCGCCGGGCCGCCGAGCGGCTGTACACGGTCACCTCGCGCAGCGGCCGGACCGCCGCCGCGGCCCAGACCTGGGTCCAGGCCTGCCGGCCGGACCCCACCACGCCGACCGTGGCGGCGTCCGCGCGGGCCAGGGCGTCGACCGCCACGCCACCGAGTCCTCCGGTACGCCGGGAGCCCAGCTCCTCGCCGACGGCGATGGCGCGTACCGCGCCGGTGGTCGCGTCGTGCAGCACGACGAGCTGACCGCTCTCCGGGTGGCCGAACGTGTCGTACGAGCGGAAGCCGTACCACTGCCCGGTGAGGTGCCCGGCGGTGAGCACCATCCGGCCCCCGTCCAGCGGCGCGGACGCCCGGGGCGGGGCGATGAGCCGCCCGGCGTACGCGGCCAGCAGCGCGTCCCGCATGGCCGCGACGGTGAGCGGGGCATCCACGGCGGCCGCGACGTCGTCGTCGGAGAAGAGCAGGGTCATAGCATCCATCCTGCAACTTGAAGTTGACGTCAACTCCACCCATGGTGGCCTTTCTCACCACGCCGCCGGTCCGGCCCGCCCGGTGCTACCGTCGGCCACGACGGCCCCTGGGCCGTCCCGGACGAGTGGTGGCGTACCCGGTCAGGCCAAGACGCCCCGCGTGACCCGACCGTCGCCCGGCCCGCTCCCGCGCCGGGCCCGTCCGTCAGAGGTGATACCCATGGCCTGGATCGTGCTGGTGATCTCCGGACTGCTGGAGACCGCGTGGGCGATCGCGCTCGACCGCAGCGCCGGCTTCACCCGTCCCCTCCCCTCCGCCGTCTTCGCCGTCACGCTGGTGGCGAGCATGGCCGGTCTGGCGTACGCGCTGCGCGACATCCCGGTCGGCACCGGCTACGCGGTGTGGGTGGGCATCGGCGCGCTCGGTACCGCGCTGGTCGGCATGCTCGCGCTCGGCGAACCGGTCAACCTGCCACGGGTGGCCTGCCTGCTGCTGGTGGTGGCCGGCGTGATCGGGCTGAAGCTGTTCAGCTGATCGGTGCGTCATCCGGTTTGGACGGTGCGGCGCCCGGGGTACCGGATCCTCCGTAGCCACAGCGAGATCACTCACGGAGGAACCCCATGGCCGACATCCACGCCGGCGCCCGTCCGCGCAGCAACGCCGCCCGCATCTGCACCATCGTCGCGTTCGTCTTCGCGGCCCTCGCGCTCTTCGTGTCCCCGCTCATCTTCGGCATCCTCGGGATCGTCCTCGGCATCGTCGGCGCCGTCCTCGGTGACAAGCCGCTGGGCTGGTACGCCGCCGCCGCGAGCGCGGTCGCCGCGGTGCTCGGCACCGTGCTCTTCGCCGCGCTGATCAACTGACCCGGAACCGCCGACGGCGGCTCCCACCTGATGGTGGGGGCCGCCGTCGTCCGTTTCGGGGCCGTCAGTCGTCGCCGCCGCGCAGGCCGGCCAGGACCTCCTCCAGCTCGTCCGGCTTGACCAGCACGTCGCGGGCCTTGGAGCCCTCGGACGGGCCGACCACGCCCCGGGTCTCCATCAGGTCCATCAGCCGGCCCGCCTTGGCGAAACCGACCCGCAGCTTGCGCTGGAGCATCGAGGTCGACCCGAACTGTGAGGTGACCACCAGCTCGACCGCCTGCACGAGCAGGTCCAGGTCGTCGCCGATGTCCTCGTCGATCTTCTTCTTGCTGTCCTGCGCCGGGGCGAGCACGTCCGGGCGGAACTCTGGCTCGCGCTGGTCCTTGCAGAACTTGACCACGTCGGAGATCTCGCGCTCGGTGACCCAGGCGCCCTGGATGCGCTGCGGCTTCGACGCGCCCATCGGCAGGAACAGGCCGTCGCCGCGGCCGAGCAGCTTCTCCGCGCCGGGCTGGTCCAGGATGACCCGGGAGTCGGCGAGCGAGGAGGTGGCGAACGCGAGCCGGGACGGCACGTTCGCCTTGATCAGGCCGGTGACCACGTCGACCGAGGGCCGCTGGGTGGCGAGGACCAGGTGGATGCCGGCGGCGCGGGCGAGCTGGGTGATCCGGACGATGGAGTCCTCCACGTCACGCGGCGCGACCATCATCAGGTCGGCCAGCTCGTCCACGATCACCAGCAGGTACGGGTACGGCCGCATCTCCCGCTCGCTGCCCGGCGGCGCCTTGATCTCGCCGTTGCGCACCTTGCGGTTGAAGTCGTCGATGTGCCGGACCCCGTTGGCGGCGAGGTCGTCGTAGCGCATGTCCATCTCGCGGACGACCCACTCCAGCGAGTCGGCCGCCTTCTTCGGGTTGGTCACGATCGGCGTGACCAGGTGCGGGATGCCCTCGTAGCCGGTCATCTCGACCCGCTTCGGGTCGATCAGCAGCAGCCGCACCTCGTCCGGCGTGGCCCGGGTCAGGATGGACACCAGCAGTGAGTTGAGGCAGGACGACTTGCCGGCGCCGGTCGCTCCCGCGATGAGAATGTGCGGCATCTTCGCGAGGTTGGCCACCACGTAGCCGCCCTCGATGTCCTTGCCGAGCGCCACCACCATCGGATGGTGGTCGCTGGTCGCCTCACGGGAGCGCAGCACGTCGCCGAGCGACACGTTCTCCGGGTCGGTGTTCGGGATCTCCACACCGACCGCGCTCTTGCCCGGGATCGGGCTGAGGATGCGGACGTCCGGCGACTTCACCGCGTACGCGATGTTGCGGGAGAGCTGGGTGATCCGCTCGACCTTGACGCCCGGGCCCAGCTCCACCTCGTACCGGGTGACCGTCGGGCCGCGGGTGAACCCGGTGACGGCGGCGTCCACGTCGAACTGCTCGAAGACGCCTGTGAGCGCCGCGATCACCTCGTCGTTGGCCTTGCTGCGGCTCTTCGGCTTGGCGCCGCTGCCGAGCAGGTTCGCCGGCGGCAGCGTGTAGTCGCCGGCCAGCCCGGTGAGCGCCAGTTGCTCGGCGCGGGTGGGCAGCGGCGAGTGCTCCGGCGGCTCGACCGGCTTGCGGTTCGCCGGCACCTTCGGCGGCTTGCGCGGCAGCACCAGCGTCTCCTGGAGGTCGACGCCGGCCAGCTCGTCGTCCGGGTCCAGCGGCTCCAGCGGCGGTGGCATCCGCTTTGCCGGGCGCCTGCGGGCCGGTTTCACCGGCGCCTCGTCCTCGGCGAGCTCGTCGTCGACGTCCGGCCCGGCCGGGTCGGCGCGCAGGCCGAGCCGCTCCGGGATCTTGTTGATCGGCGTCGCGGTGACCACGAGCAGGCCGAACACCAGCAGCAGGAGCAGCAGCGGCATGGCCACCCAGGCGGTCACCGCCGACTTCAGCAGGTCGCCCACGCCCGCGCCGATCAGGCCGCCGGCGAAGTCACGCTGGACCTCGTCGACCGGGTTCTGCCCGATGTGCAGCATCGCGGCGGTGGCCAGCATCATCGAGCCCCAGCCGACCAGGCCGCGACCGCGGTGCTCGGGGTCGGCCGGGCTCCGCATCAGCCGCCACGCGCCGACCATGAACAGCACCGGAAGGATTATCGAGATGGCGCCGATGAACAGGCGTACGGTGTCGGCCAGGTGCCGGCCCACCGGCCCGGCGCCGCCGCCCCAGATGCCCACCGCGCTGAGGATGGCCAGGCCGAACAGGAGCAGCCCGCCGCCGTCGCGGCGGTGCTCCGGATCCAGTTCCCGGGTGGACGCGGCCTGCCGCCCGGCCGCCCGGAACGCCCAGCCCACCGAGTGGGCCAGCCCCATCCAGAGGGCGCCCACGGCACGGCCGACGAACGCGGCCGGGCTCGGCCCGGGGGCCGGGCGCCGCCGCGCCGGTTTCCGCGCCGCCGCCTTCTTCGCCGGTTGCCGGGCGCGGTTGTTCGTGGTGCCACGCGGCGACGCGCCGCGCCGCCGGCTCGCCTGAGAGGTACGGCCCGCCATAGAGTCACGGTAACGGCGGCACCCGGTGGATCGCCGCTTTTCCGGGTCGTGTCCGCGCGTCGCAGCACGGGTCGGACCGTCGTTTGTGTTATTCGCCTCAGAAGGGATGCCCGATGGCGTCGCCGGAAATCGAGGACGGTCCGGACGGTCCGCTGGCCGGACACCCGCAGGAACTGCGCCCGCTGACCGGCGAGCTGATCGCCGCCGTGCTCGGCCACCGGGGGTACGCGGTGGCCGAGGAACCCGACGGCGCGCTGGTCGGACGCTGGGAGCGCAACCTGATCTGGTTCCACCGCCGGGGCGCGGCCGGTGAGCTGCTCCAGGTACGCACAGTCGTCGCGCACCACTTCGGCATCGAGCGCGTGCCCGAGCTGCACGCCTTCTGCAACGCGTGGAACCACGACCGGCTCTGGCCGAAGGCGTACGTGCACGTCGCCGACGACGGGTCGGCACAGGTGTGCGGCGAGGTCACCACCGACCTGGAGCGCGGGGTGACCCCGCACCAGCTCGACCGGCTCGTCGACTGTGGCGTCACCACCGGGCGCCAGCTCGCCGCCGCTGTCGACGAGCTGGCCGACGGGACGCTCCGGTGACCACGGCACGCGACCGGGGGCTGCCCGCCGCGCTCGCCGACGCCCGGGACCGGCCCGACGGCGCGGAGCGCTGCGCCGAGCTGGAGCGGATCGCGTCCCGGGCGGACGCCACCGGCGACCCGCGTACCGCCCTGTCCGCGCGGTTCGCGCTGGTCGAGGCGTACCTGCACCGGGGCGAGCGGTGGCGGGCGGTGGAACCGGTCCGGCGGATGCGGGCCACGCTGGCCCGGCACCCCGGGCTGCTGGACGCCCGCCCCGACGAGCTGACCCGGTTGCGCCGGCACCAGCGGCAGGCGGTGGAGGCGTCGTTCGGCACGCCCCGGGTGGGCCTGGACCAGGCGCGGTCCCTGTTGGACGCGCTCGCCGCGGAGCTGGGCGAGGACGCGGCGCCGGTGGCGGAGCTGCGCTGCCGGCTCGCCGACCACCTCGGCGACGAGCCGGCCGCCCGGCGCGCGTACGAGCGCTGGTCGGAGGCGGACGCGAACGACCCGGTCGGCGGGTGTGCGGGGTGCGCCCCGGCGCGACGGGCCGACCTGCTGGCCGGCTGGGGCGAGCCGGACGCGGCACTGGCGGCGCTCGCGCCCGCGCTGACCGGCTGGGTCGAGCCGCAGGCGCCACCGACCCGGCGGGGCGAACGGCAGGCGGCAGCGGCCGGGGCGACGGCCTGCACCGACCAGCCGGAACGGGCGCTCGCGGTGGGGCTGCTGCCGTGGCTGCGTACCGGCGCGGTGACGCGGGCGGCCCGGGCGCACGTACGCGCGTACCGTCGGCACCGCGGCGAGCGGACCGCGTTCCCGCTGCTCGCCGCGCACCTGCGCTTCTGCGCGCTGGGCGGATACCTGCACCGTGGGCTGGAGATCCTGACCGAGCAACTGCCCGAGCTGGACCGCCCGGCCGACGACCTGTCCGCGATGGAGTTCGCCGCGGCGGGCGCGCTGCTGTGCGGCCTGGCCACCGAGGCCGGGCTGGGCGGGTGGCGCATCCACCGCCCCGGGCACGGCTCCCGGCCCGCTGCCGAGGTGGACGTGGCGACGCTGGGTACGCAGTTGCAGGCACTGGCGACGGCGCTCGCCGGCAGCTTCGACGCCCGCAACGGCACCGGCCACCAGTCCGGCCGGATCGCCTCCTGGCTGGCCGAACGGCCGCTCGCCGCGCCGGTCTCGCTGGCTGCCGAGACCGAGTTCGACGAGGAGCCGGAAGCCGATCCGGCCGAACCCGGGCCGCCCGGGCCGGAGGAACCGGCACCGCTGGACGCGGCGCTGCTCGCCGCAGCGCTCGACGCCCGGGGCGAGCCGTACACGCCTGAGCCGGACGGCACGCTCGCCGGGCGGTGGGGCGAGGCCACGATCCAGTTCCGCCTGCTCGGCCGGCACGGCGACGTGCTGCACGCCCGGGTGGTGGCGCAGCGGCGGCTGCCGGCCGATCGGCGCGCCGAGGCGTACGCGTTCTGCAACGCCTGGAACCACGACCGGCTGCTGCCCGCCGCGTACGTGCACGAGCCCGGCGACGGGACGCTGGTGCTGGCTGCGGGCATCTCCACCGACCTGTCCTGCGGGGTGGCCCCGGCGCAGCTCGCGGTGCTGGTGGCCGCTGCGGTCCGCACCGGCACCGCGTACGCCGAAGCGGTCGCCGCGCTGCCCTGAGCCGCACCGACCGACAGTGCCGCAGACGCGGCGCGGCCCCCGACCACCGGGCGGTGGTGGTTCCCGGAGGAACCGTGCCGCCGACGCGGCGCGGCCCCCGACCACCGGGCGGTGGTGGTCGAGGGCCGCGGTCTGGGTGCGGCGGTCAGCGGGCGGAGAACGCCAGCGTGTACTCGCCGGAGCCGGACAACCCGACGACGCGGTACCGGTAGGCGCCGGCCGGGGTCTCGGCGGTCAGCCGGGCCGTGCCGTCCGCGGTGGCCGCGCGGGCCACGGTGCGGAACGCGCCGCCGGTGAAGCGTTGCAGCTCCAGCACGACGCCGGCGCCGTCCGGCGCGGACAGGCACGCCTCCTGGGTGCCGTCGGGCACCCGGAAGAAGCGCCCGTCCGGCTGGACCTGGGTCCGTCCGGCGGCGATCCGGCCGGTCCGGCTCACCTGGCCGGAGCAGTCGGTGTCGCCCGCGGGCGGGGTCGGCTCGGCGGTCGCGGGCGGGGTGGTCTCGCCGCCGCCGGCCGGAGGCTGCGTGGGCGCCGGCTGGTCGCCGGCGGTCACCAGCGTCAGGTTGTTGCGCTGGAGGATCTCGTTGACCGGCTGGAAGAACGTGGTACCGCCCCGGGTGCAGTCGCCGGAGCCGCCGGACGTGACGCCCTGCGCCTGGTCACCGGAGAGCCACGCGCCGCCGGAGTCGCCCGGCTCGGCGCAGACGTTCGTCCGGGTCAGCCCGGTGACAGTGCCCTCCGGGTAGTTGACTGTCGCGTTCTTCGCCTGGATCAGCCCGCACCGGGTGCCGGTGGTGGAGCCGGACCGGCAGATCGACGCGCCGACCGGCGCCTCGGTGGAGCCGTTCACCGCCACCGTGCCGCCGTCGGCGAAGTCGGTCACCACGCCCTGCGGCGTCCAGTCGGCGTTGACCCGCACGAACGCCCAGTCGTCGCCGGGGAACGAGGACGCGGCGAACGTGCCCTGGGCGACCCGGTTGGATCCGGTGGTGCGGTCCCCCGGCCGGCCGCAGTGCCCGGCGGTGACGAACCCGCCGACGACGGAGAAGCCGACCGAGCAGCGGCCCGCGTTGTTGATGAAGAAGGCGTCGCCGCCCCGCACGTCGAACAGCGGGCGGGGGGCCTCGTCGGCGGTCCGCACCCGGACCATGGCGGCCTTCGACCCGGCGGCTGCGGCGAACCGGCGGCCGTCGGCCTCCGCGCCCGGCCGGGCGATCACGACCACCGCGTTGTCTGCCACGTCGACGTACCAGCCGGCGACGTCCGGGCTGGCGTCCGCGCCCGCCGCGTCCAGCCGGCTCTTCACCGCGTCCAGCTCGCCGACGCCCCGGGCGACCCGCTTCGGGACCGCGCCCGCGGCCCGCACCCGCGCCTCGCCGGCCGGGTCGGCCACCGCCACGGTGAGCGTGGCGCCGTCCGCGCTGAGCCAGCTGCCCCCGTAGCCGGCGCCGAGTTCGCCGCGCAGCCGGGTGACGGTGCCGGCCGCCCACCGCTCGGTCCGCAGCCGCTTCACCGCCTGGTCGCGGGTCAGCGCGAGGTCGCGGCCCATCGCGTCCAGGACCTCCGGGGCGACGCCGTCGGCCGCCGGCGCGGCCCGCCGGGGTTCCTCACCGGCGAACGACGGTACGGTCACCGCCGCCGTCAACCCGGCCGCCGCCACCAGTACGCCGATGGCTGTCATCCGTCTGCGGTCCATCCGCCACGCTCCTCCCGACCGGCGCAGGGGCACGCCGGCCGTCGGGAGGTACGGAGACGGACGCCGATCGGATGAGTGCGGGCGGCACGTTTCGACGCGGCGTGTCGGGGCGTACCCGGAAAGCGACGGCGCCGGCCCACCGCGGACGGTGGACCGGCGCGCGGCGCGGTCGGGTCAGACCTCGACGACGGTCGGGACGATCATGGGTCGACGGCGGTACGCGTCGTTGACCCAGCGGCCCACCGTGCGGCGGACGATCTGCTGGAGCTGGTGCGGGTCGGTGATGCCGTCCGCGGCGGCCCGGTTGAGCGCCTCGGTGACCAGCGGGACCACCGGGTTGAACGCGGCCGGGTCCTCGGAGAAGCCCTTCGCCGAGACGGTCGGCCCGGCGACCACCTTGCCGGTGACCGAGTCGACGACGACTGTCGCGGCGATGAAACCGCCGTCGCCGAGGATCCGGCGCTCGGTGAGCAGCGACTCGCTGACGTCGCCGACGGCGAGACCGTCGACGTAGACGTACCGGCTCTTGACCCGGCCGACCAGGCTGGCGCGGCCCTCGACCAGGTCGACCACGTCGCCGTCCTCGCAGAGCACGACCCGGTCCGGCGCGACGCCGGACTCGATGCCGAGCCGGGCGTGCGCCCGCAGGTGCCGCCACTCGCCGTGCACCGGCATCAGGTTGCTCGGGCGTACGACATTGAGCAGGTAGAGCAGCTCGCCGGCCGGCGCGTGGCCGGAGACGTGCACCTTGGCGACGTCCTTGTGCACCACGACGGCGCCGGCCCGGGCCAGCCGGTTGATCACCCGGTAGACCGAGGTCTCGTTGCCGGGCACCAGCGAGGACGCCAGCACCACCGTGTCGCCGGGCGCGATGGTGATGTGCCGGTGGTCGCCGCTGGCCATCCGGCCCAGCGCGCTCATCGGCTCGCCCTGCGAACCGGTGGACATCAGCACGATCTGCTCGGGCGGCAGGTTCGTGGCCTCCTCGATCCCGACCACCAGGCCGGGCGGGATGTTGAGCAGACCCAGGTCACGGGCGATGCCCATGTTGCGGACCATGGACCGGCCGATCAGCGCCACCTTGCGGCCGTGCTCGACGGCCGAGTCGAAGACCTGCTGCACCCGGTGCACGTGCGAGGCGAACGAGGCGACGATGATCCGCCCCTTGGCCTTCGCGAAGATCGAGTCGAGGACGGGGCCGATCTCCCGCTCCGGCGTGACGAAGCCGGGGATCTCCGCGTTCGTCGAGTCGGACAGCAGCAGGTCGACGCCCTCGGCGCCGAGCCGGGCGAACCCGGCCAGGTCGGTGATCCGCCCGTCGAGCGGAAGCTGGTCCATCTTGAAGTCGCCGGTGTGCAGCACCAGGCCGGCCGGGGTACGGATGGCCACCGCCAGCGCGTCCGGGATCGAGTGGTTCACCGCGAAGAACTCGCACTCGAACGGGCCCAGCCGTTCCCGGCCGCCCTCCCGCACGGTCAGCGTGTACGGCTGGATCCGCCGCTCGGCCAGCTTCGCCTCGACGAGCGCGAGCGTGAACTGGGAACCGACGAGCGGAATGTCCGGCTTGTGCGCGAGCAGGTACGGCACCGCGCCGATGTGGTCCTCGTGGCCGTGCGTGAGCACGATCGCCTGCACGTCGGCCAGCCGGTCCAGGATCGGGCCGAAGTCGGGCAGGATCAGGTCCACGCCCGGCTGCTCGACGTCGGGGAACAGCACCCCGCAGTCGACGATGAGCAGCTTGCCGTCGTACTCGAAGACCGTCATGTTCCGGCCGATGGCGCCGAGTCCGCCGAGCGGGATGATCCGCAGGCCGCCCTCGGGCAGCGGCGGGGGCAGTTCACCCTCGATGTGCGCCTCGGTCACGCGTCACCTCATTCTGCGACGCCGTCGCGCGGCGTCCGTCGTGTCGTTGATTCATTCGGGCAGGGGCAGGCCCGCCGCGGCGCAGTCGGCGCGCAGCTGGGCCAGTTCGTCACCGGTGGCGTCGACGAGCGGCAGCCGCACCGGACCGGCCGGGCGGCCCTGCGCCCCCAGGCCCGCCTTGACCAGGATCGTGCCCTGGGTGCGGAAGATGCCGGTGTAGAGCGGCAGCAACTGCCGGTGCAGGGCGAGCGCCCGGGCGTTGTCGCCCGCCTCGAACGCCTCGATCATCTGCTTGGTCAGCGCGCCGGTGAAGTGGGTGGAGGTGCCGACGACGCCGACCGCGCCCACCGACAGCATCGGCAGGGTGAGCGCGTCCTCGCCGCTGTAGTAGGCCAGGTCGGTGCGGCTGAGCACCTCGGACGTGGCGAACAGGTCGCCCTTGGCGTCCTTCACCGCGACGATCCGGCCGTGCTCGGCCAGCTTGACCAGCGTCTCGGTGGCGATCGCCACGCCCGCGCGGTGCGGGATGTCGTAGAGCATGACCGGCAGGCCGGTGGCGTCCGCGACGGTGGTGAAGTGACGCAGCAGCCCGGCCTGCGGCGGCTTGTTGTAGTAGGGCGTGACCACCAGCAGGCCGTGCGCGCCGGCCTTCTCGGCCTGCGCCGCCAGCTCGACGGTGTGCCGGGTGTCGTTGGTGCCCACACCGGCGACGATCCGGACCCGGTCGCCGACCGCCTCGACCACGGCACGGATCAGCGACTCCTTCTCCGCCTCCGTGGTGGTCGGGGACTCGCCGGTGGTGCCGTTGAGCACCAGCGCGTCGTTGCCCTGCTGGTCGACGAGATATTCGGCGAGCCGGGCGGCGCCGTCGAGGTCCAGGCCGCCGTCCGGCGTGAACGGGGTCACCATGGCCGTCAACACTCGCCCGAACGGGCGCGACGCGCCCCGGCTCGGGGCGGCGGAGTGGTCGTGCGTCATGCTCACAACCTAGCGGACGGCCGCCGGTGGCCCGGCGGCGAAGGGCGACGAGTCACTCCGCGTGCGGCGACGCTGCCACCTCGGTGCCGTCGGGCAGGGTGGAGATCACGAAATCGGCGAAGACGTTCGGCGCGACGCCCTTGAGCTGCCGCAGGCACTCCACCGCCAGCTCGCGGATCTCCACGTCGGCGTGCTCGGTGGCGCGCATCTTGACGAAGTGCCGCCAGGCCCGGTAGTTGCCGGTCACCACGATCCGCGTCTCGGTGGCGTTCGGCAGCACCGCCCGGGCCGCCTGGCGGGCCTGCTTGCGGCGCAGCGTCGGGTTGGGCTCGTCGGTGAAGCGGGCCTCCAGCCCCTCCAGCAACTCGGTGTACGCCCGCACCGCCGCGTCGGTGGCCTCGACGAACTTCTTGTGCAGCTCCGGGTCGTCGGCGATCACCGACGGCTCGACCATCGCCGCGTCCCGCTCCGGCACGTAGCGCTGGGAGAGCTGCGAGTAGGAGAAGTGCCGGTGCCGGATCAGCTCGTGCGTGAACGAGCGGGAGACGCCGCTGAAGTAGAAGCTCACCGAACCGTGCTCCAGCACGCTCAGGTGACCGACCTCCAGGATGTGCGCCAGGTAACCGGCGTTGGTGGCGGTGGCCGGGTTCGGCTTCTTCCAGCTCTGGTAGCAGGCCCGGCCGGCGAACTCGGCGAGCGCCTGCCCGCCGTCGGCGTCGGTGGACCACGGCACCTCTTCGGGCGCCTGGAACTGGGTCCACGCGATCAACTTGACCTGGGGCTGAACCATCTCCGGCATTCCTGGGACTGTAGTTGGCTCGCGCCCGGCGTGGAAATCGGGCACGCGGCCGACCGGCGGGCGCTCCGCGCAGGTGTCCGAGATCTCGCGGAGGGCTCGGCCCCGTTCAGACGTAGAGCGAGGTGAAGGGGGCCCAGGGCAGGTTGCGGACCACCGAGAAGACGCCCCAGGCGGCCAGGAACATGCCGACGACCTTGGGGCTGAACTGGACCTCGGGCAGCTTCCAGCCGAACGCCCGGTTGCCCGCCCAGGCCACGAAGAGCCAGGCCAGGAACGGCAGCGCGAAGACGAACAGGAAGTGGTGGCGGGCCGCGGCGGGCAGGTCGCCGTGCAGCACGTACCAGAGCGCGCGGGTGCCGCCGCAGCCCGGGCAGTCCAGCCCGGTCGTGAGCTTGAGCAGGCAGGTCGGCGCGGCGTCCGGGTCGCTCCGGGTCGGGTCGCTGACCAGCGCGTACGCGATGCCGACGCCGACGCAGCCGAGCGCGGCCAGCGGCACCGCCCAGCGCGGGGCGCGGGCGTGCAGGCGCATCACCATCCGGGTGAACCGGTCGGCCTCGACCGGCTGGTACGCCGCCGGGTGACCCCCCGGCCACGGCGCTCCGGGTGCTCCAGGCGCTTCGGTAGGAGCGTGCGGACCGGCGTGCGCGTGCGCCTCGGCGTGCGAGGGCTGCCCGGCGTACGCGTAAGCGTGCGCCTCACCATGCGGCCCGGACTCCGGCTGCCCGTGCGGGTGCGACTCGGGGTGCGGGTCGGGCACGGTGGCAGGCCGGTCAACGCTCGTCACGCGCTCACCGTACACCGGCCACGCCCACCAGCGCGGCGGCCAGCGGCCCTGCCAGGTCGCCGGCGGCGGGCGGGGCGACCGCGTCCAGGCCGAGCCAGCCGGCGAGCCGGTACAGCTCGGCGGCGAGCGCCACGGCGGTCTCCCCCGGGTCGGCGCCCGGCTCGACCCAGGCGGCGGGCACCAGCAGCGCCCCGGCCTTCCGGTCGGCCTTCAGGTCGACGCGGGCGGTGAAGCGCTCACCCTGGCGGAACGGCAGCACGTAGTAGCCGTAGACCCGCTGGGGCGCCGGCACGTAGATCTCGATCCGGTAGGTGAACCCGAACAGCCGCTCGGTGCGCGCCCGCTCCCAGACCAGCGGGTCGAACGGGCTGACCAGCGTGTTGCCGCGTACCCAGCGGGGCAGCCGGGCGTCGGCGTGCAGGTAGGCGGGGTGCCGCCAGCCCTGCACCGTGACCGGGGTCAGCTCGCCCGCCTCGACCAGCTCGGCCACCGCCCGCCGCGCCCCGGCGACCGGCAGCCGGAAGTAGTCGCGCAGCTCCGGTTCGGCGGCCACGCCGAGGCAGCGGGCGGCGATCGAGACGAGCGTGCGGTGCGCCTCGGCGTCGCTCGGGGTGGGCGCGTCCAGCACGGCTGCCGGGAGCACCCGCTCGGGCAGGTCGTAGCGGCGGGCGAACGAGTTGGTGCGATCGGCGGCGGTGACCTCGCCGGCCCAGAACAGGAACTCCAGGGCCCGCTTCACGGCCGACCAGTTCCAGCCCCAGTTGCCGGTCTCCCGAGGCGCGTCGTGCTCGATCTCGGCCGCGGTCAGCGGGCCTCGGGCGGCGACCTCGTCGCGGACCCAGGCGACCAGCTCGGGCTGCTCCTCGGCGATCCGGCGCATCCCGCCCCAGGACTCGTCGCGGGCCTTGGCCATCCGCCAGCGCAACACCGGGTGCAGCCCCACCGGCACCAGCGACGCCTCGTGCGCCCAGTATTCGAACAGCTCACGCGGGCGGCGGTAGGCCGCGGTGTCCAGCAACGCGGTCGGGTACGGCCCGAGCCGGCTGTAGAGCGGCAGGTAGTGCGCCCGCTGGAGGACGTTCACCGAGTCCATCTGGATCAGCCCGACCCGGTCGAGCACCCGGCGCAGGTGCCGCCGGGTGGGCACGCCGGTGGGCGCCGGGTCGGCGAAGCCCTGGGCGGCCAGGGTGATCCGGCGGGCCTGGGCGAGGGAGAGCGATTCCGGTACGGCCATCGTCGGCGACCCTAATCCAGACCTCCGACACGACGAGTCCAGCTCGCCGGGAGCGGCGGCTGGACCGATCGCCCGCCGGGGCATAGAACGGACAGGTGCTCACCATTCGCCGGGAGGAACCGGACGACGCAGAGGCGATCGCCCGGGTGCACGTCCACGGCTGGCAGGCCGGGTACGCCGGGATCATGCCCGAGGAGGTGCTGAGCCGGCTGAACCCGCGCGCCTGGGCGCAGCGCCGCCGCGACCTCGGCACCGCCGACCCGGAACACCCGTTCACCACGCTCGTCGCCGAGGACGGCGGCACGATCGTCGGGTTCACCACGTTCGGGCCGTACCGGAACAACCAGGACCGCGACGACCTCGACCCGGCCCACGGCGAGTTGGTGGCGATCTACCTGGAGCCCGCGCACTGGGGCTCGGGCGCCGGCCGGACGCTGCTCGCGGCGGCCCGCGAGGGTCTGGCCGAGCGGGGCTGGACCGCGTACCGGCTCTGGGTGCTCGCCGACAACGCCCGGGCCCGCCGCTTCTACGAGCGGGCCGGGCACCTACCGGACGGTGAGGAGTCCACCTACCCGGTGCCGCTGTCCGGGGGCCGCACCCCGATCCTGCTCCGCGAGCTGCGGTACACCGCCGGAAGCTGACCCGGCCGGAGCGTCCCCGTCGTGACGCTCGCCGCCGGCCGGTGTGAGCCAGCGGCGGATCGGCAGCCCGAGCAGCAACGCCAGGCTGATCCACACGTACGTGTTGCTGCCCAGGAAACCGTCCACGCCGGTGAAGTCCTTCTCCCAGGACCAGACGATCCGGCTGCACAGCAGCGCGTACCCGATCAACGCGGCGGCCAGCAGCAGACGGCGCCGGCGGCTGCGGGCGGGCGCCGCCATGCCGTTGTCGACGAGCAGGATCAGCCCGGGCAGCAGCCAGACCAGGTGGTGCACCCAGGTCACCGGGCTGACCAGGCACATCACGGCGCCGGTGAGGGCCAGGCCGGTGGCCTCGTCGCCGGCGGCCACCGCCGCCCGCGAACGCCACGCCCACACCACGAGCGTCAGGAGTACGAGCACCAGCCAGGCGATCGTGCTCGGGTGCTGCGGGTCGAGCCGGGCCACCACCCCGCGCAGCGACTGGTTGGAGACGAACGCCAGCTCACCGACCCGGTCGGTGTTCCACAGCGCCTCGGTCCAGAACTCCCGGGAGGCGTCAGGGAAGAGACCGGCGGCCACGAGCGTGGCGACCGCGGCCGTGCCGACAGTGGTCAGCGCGGCCCGCCAGCGGCCGGTGACCAGCAGGTAGACGATGAAGATGCCCGGCGTCAGCTTGATCGCGGTGGCCAGGCCGATGCCCACGCCCGCCCAGCGGCTGCGTGCCGGCAGCAGCCACAGCAGGTCCACCGCCACCAGGAACAGCAGCAGCATGTTGACCTGGCCGAAGTTGACCGTCTCGCGCATCGGCTCGTACGCGGCGGCGAGGCAGAGCGCGACCGCGAGCGCGAACCAGCGGGTCCAGCCGGACCGGCGGGCCACCGGGTCCAGCAGCCGCCAGATCACCACGGCGCTCGCCAGCACCGTCGCGGTCACGCTCACCACGATCGCGGCGCTCCACGGCAGGTACGCCATCGGCAGCATCACCAGCGCGGCGAACGGCGGGTAGGTGAAGCCGTACTGCGTGCCGGGGCGCAGGAAGTCGTAGATCTCCCCGCCGTCACGCGCCCAGTACGTCAGCGCGCCGTAGTAGACCTGAAGGTCGAAGAAGCCGTGTCGCACCGCCGCCACGGAGAGGAACACGGTGACCGCCGCGGCGAGCGCCACCACGGCGACGACCTGCGTGATCGTCCGCCCGGCACCCTGCGCCACCGTCACCCTCCTCGCCCTGCGTAGGCTCACGTGCCATGGCTGCAGGCTACGTCCGGCCCGCGCGTCCCGAGGACGCCGGCGAGATCGCACGCATCCAGCTCGCGACCTGGCGGGTCGCGTACCGCCGGATCCTGCCACGGCACGTGCTCGACAACCTCGACGAGGCGTACCTCGCGCGGCGGTGGGGCGCGGCGGTGCAGGAGCCGCCCTCGGGCGCGCACCGGGTGCTGGTCGCCGTCGAACAGGCGGCGCAATCCTATCTGGTGGGGTTCGTCGCCTCCGGTCCGGCCGATGCCGACGCGCTCGCCCCGGAGGAGCCGGCCGAGGCGCTCGGCCCGGACGTCGCGGCGGTCACGGACCTGCTGGTCGAGCCCCGGTGGGGGCGGCGCGGGCACGGCAGCCGGCTGCTCGCCGCGGCCGTCGAGCACTGGCGCGCCGACGGTCTGACCCGGGCGGTGGCGTGGACGTTCGACGCCGACGCGGCGACCCGGAAGTTCCTCGGCTCGACCGGCTGGGAGCCGGACGGCGCGGCCCGCGCGCTGGACGTGGACGACATGCTGGTCCCCCAGATCCGCCTCCACGTGGCGATCCCGGAGACCGCAGAGGAGATTTCCTCAGCCGACCGATGAGTTCCGGCCCCGCCGCCGGTCCACCCTCTCGTGGGGGTGGGCCGGCGGTCCCGGCACGGGGCAGGACCGCCACCCCACCC
>NZ_RCVK01000194.1:0-21693 GCF_003667485.1 Micromonospora sp. BL1 | reverse complement strand
ATGCTGACGGGTGGGCCGGCGTTGGGGGTGGCGGACCTCCTGTGCCGGGTGGAAGACGCCCGTGGCAGACTGGTCAATCGGCCACCGGTTCCGGTTCACGCCCGAGCCCGTCGTGACGACGGGGAGCACTGACGGCGACCCGGCGACCACCGACGAAAGGACCGAGGCGACATGAAGCCCAACATCCACCCGGAGTACGTGACCACCGAGGTCCGCTGCTCCTGCGGCAACACGTTCACGACCCGCAGCACCGCCAAGGGCGGCGCCATCAGCGTCGAGACCTGCAGCGCCTGCCACCCGTTCTACACCGGTAAGCAGCGCGTGCTGGACACCGCCGGCCGGGTCGCGAAGTTCCAGCAGAAGTACGCCAAGGTTCAGGCCAAGAAGGCCAAGTAGCTCCGTCGACGACGCCCGTGTCCGGCTCCTGCCGGGCACGGGCGTTCGTCCGTTTGTGCCGGTTCCACTTCCAAGGAGCATCCGCAGCATGAGCAGTGAGCGCCTGGCCGCCCTCCTCGACGAGTACGCCGAGCTGGAGCGGCGGCTGGCCGACCCGGCCATCCACGCCGACCAGGGCACCGCCCGGCGGGTCGGCCGTCGGTACGCCGAGCTGGTCCCGCTGCACAAGGCGGCCGGCGAGCTGGAGCAGGCCCGCGCCGACCTGACCGCCGCCCGGGAGCTGGCCGCCGAGGACGCGACGTTCGCCGCCGAGGCGGACAGCATCGCCGCGTCTCTGCCGGCGCTGGAGGAACGGCTCGCGGAACTGCTCATCCCGCGCGACCCGCACGACGCCAAGGACGTGATCGTCGAGATCAAGGCCGGCGAGGGCGGCGAGGAGTCCGCGCTGTTCGCGGGCGATCTGCTGCGGATGTACACCCGGTACGCCGAGCGGCACGGCTGGGTCACCGAGGTGATCGACGCGCAGGACTCCGACCTGGGTGGCGTCAAGGACGTCTCGCTGGCGATCAAGAGCAAGGGCGTCCCGGAGGGCGGCAACGGCGTCTGGTCCCGGCTCAAGTGGGAGGGCGGCGTGCACCGGGTGCAGCGCGTCCCGGTCACCGAGTCGCAGGGTCGCATCCACACCAGCGCCGCCGGCGTGCTGGTGCTGCCCGAGGCGGAGGACGTCGACGTCACCATCGACCCGAACGAGCTGCGCATCGACGTGTTCCGCTCGTCCGGCCCCGGTGGGCAGTCGGTGAACACGACCGACTCGGCGGTCCGGATCACGCACGTGCCGACCGGCATCGTGGTCTCCTGCCAGAACGAGAAGTCGCAGCTGCAGAACCGGGAGCAGGCCATGCGCATCCTGCGCGCCCGGCTGCTCGCCGCCGCCCAGGAGCAGGCGGACGCCGCGGCGTCGGACGCCCGCAAGGCGCAGGTCCGCACCGTGGACCGGTCCGAGCGGATCCGCACCTACAACTTCCCGCAGAACCGGATCACCGACCACCGCATCGGCTACACCGCGTACAACCTGGACCTGGCGCTGGCCGGCGAGCTGGACGGGGTGCTCGACGCGCTGGCCGAGGCGGACCGCGCGGCCCGGCTGGCCGGCGAGACCGAGCTGTCCCGCCGCTGACCCGGCGCGGCACCGCGCGAAGGCTGCGCCGCCCGCACGGGGATCCGCGAAGGCAACCCCGGGGGCACGGTCTCAGCTCGCCCGCAACCGCGCCTTGGCGCGCAGCATCTCCCGGTCGGCCAGCTCGAACGCTGCGCCCAGTGCCTCCCGGACACTCACGGTGGTGCTGCCGTCGACCTCGGCGAAGCCGATCGTCACCCCGACCGGCGTGCCCGGCACCAGGGACTCCCAGTCCTCGGCGCGGACGGCCGCCTCGATCCGGCGGGCCACCTCGACGGCCTCCGGCATGACGGTGTCGGGCAGCACCACGACGAACTCGTCGCCGCCGTAGCGGGCCACGAAGTCGCCCCGCCGCATCACCCGGTTGATCACCCCGGCGACCCGTTGCAGCACCAGGTCGCCGGAGTGGTGGCCGTGCCGGGTGTTCACCGCCTTGAACCCGTCGAGGTCGCAGACGCCGATCACCACCCGCTCGCCCCGGGACACCACGGCGCCCAGGTAGCGCTCCAGACGGCGCCGGTTGGGCAGGCCGGTGAGCGGGTCGGTGAGCGCCTCGCCCTCGTACCGGGCCGCCTCGCGGCGCATCTCCTCGTGGTCGATCCGGGCGGCGATGCCGTCGATGTAGACGTCCCGCAGCCGGTCGCTGCGCCGCGCCGCCAGCCGGAACGCGTGCCGGTCGGCCCGGTGCGCGCCGGCGTGGTCACCGGCCCGGGCCAGGGCGACGCTGCGCAGCCGGGGCGCCTCGGCCGCGCCGAGCGTCTCGTCGGAGACCCGCAGCGAGTCCAGCCGGGTGACCGCCTCGATCGGGCGGCCGGCGGCCACCGCGAGGCAGACCTGACCGAGCTGGCGCAGGTCGCGGGCGCGGGCGCTGTCCCCGCCGTGGCCGAGCAGCCGGGTCGGGTCGGCGTCCCCGGCGGACTCCACCCGGTCGCCGAGCGCGGCCCGGCGGGCGGCGGCGTAGCCGTACGCGGCCAGGCTGCTCGGGCGCAGGTTGCCGGCGCCCCCGCCCCGCAGGAACCGGGCCAGGTCACCGGCGACGTCGCGCAGCACCCGCAGGCACCCGTCGCTGTCGCCGTTGTGGTCGAGCGCGACCGCGTTGCGCAGCCGGATCCCGGGGGCGGCGAACGTCTCCTCCGGGATGCCGACGCTGAGCCCGACCTCCCGGGCCCGCTCGATCGCGCCCAGCGCGTGGCCGTGGAAGCTGAGGTACGAGTACGCCATCGCCAGGTCGTGCCAGCCCCAGGCGGTGTCCCGGTCGGGGGTGTCGTCGGCGCTGAGCGCGCGGGCGGCCCGGACCAGGTGCATCACGCACCTGTCCAGCGCGCCCTGGTGGTGGGCGGCGAGCGCGGCCAGCGCGTTGAGGTGCCCGTGCAGGTAGGGCTCGGTCAGGTCGCGTACGGCGGCGGAGGCGTCCTCGACGGCGCGGGTGAACTCGGCGGTGCGGCCGAGATTGATCAGCGCGGACAGGCGTTGCACCAGCGCGTCGGCGCGCGCGTACGGGTCGTCGGTGGTGCGGATGACGCGGTCGAGCAGGGCACACGCCTCCGCGGACCGGCTGGCCTCCTGCAGTGACCGAGCGCGGCGGAGAGCGTCAACCTGGTCCTCGACCTGGTCGAGCCAGCCCACTCGCGACCTCCCTGCGGTGTGCGCCCGGACGCACCCGCTCGTGAGGTGGGCCGCGACGCCTCATGATTATTGCGTGACCGCACTCCCGCAACACCCGTCCGAAGGGACAGAACGCGAACGCCCCTCGCTGGTGATCACCCGGGTGGCGCGCGCGCTCGCGGCGGCCGGCGTCGAGGCGCCCCGCGCCGAGGCCGAGCAGCTCGCCGCGTACGTCCTGGAAGTGCCGCGTGGCCGGCTGGCGCTCGCCGACGGCTTCACCCCGGCGCAGCGCGACCGCCTGGACGCGCTCGTCGGGCGGCGGGTGACGCGCGAGCCGTTGCAGCACCTGCTCGGCTCGGCCGGTTTCCGGCACCTGGAGCTGGCCGTCGGGCCGGGCGTGTTCGTGCCCCGGCCGGAAACGGAACTGCTGGCCGGCTGGGGGATCGAGCGGGCCCGGGAGTACGCCGCGCCGCTCGTGGTCGACCTGTGCAGCGGTTCCGGCGCGATCGCCCTCGCGGTCGCGCAGGAGGTGCCGGCGGCCCGGGTGGTGGCGGTGGAACGGTCCCCGGCCGCGCTGGCGTGGCTGCGGCGCAACGCGGCCGGCCGGGCCGCCGCCGGGGACCGGCCGATCGAGGTGTTGGCCGCCGACGTGACCGATCCGGACCTGCTGGCCGACCTGGCCGGACGGGTCGACGTGCTGCTCTGCAACCCGCCGTACGTGCCGAGGTCGGTGGCGGTGCCGCCGGAGGTGGCCGGGCACGACCCGGACGAGGCGGTGTTCGGCGGCGCGGACGGGCTGGACGTGATCCGGCCGGTGGTCGGCCGGGCCGCCGTGCTGCTGCGCCCGGGCGGCGCGATCGGCATCGAGCACGACGACACGCACGCGGCGGCGGTGCCGGCGCTGCTGCGCGGCGACGGCCGCTACGACCGGGTCGCGGAACACCGGGACCTGGCCGGGCGGCCCCGCTTTGCGAGCGCGTCCCGGCGGGCGGACGGCACCCACGCCGACCCGGCCCCGGCGTGGCAGACTGACTCCTCGTGATGCTCTACGACTGTCGGTCGCCCGCCGACCGGGACCGCGGCATCGCCGCTGCCGTCGAGGCGGTCAAGAACGGTGAACTCGTCGTCCTGCCGACCGACACGGTCTACGGCATCGGGGCGGACGCCTTCACCCCGTACGCGGTGAAGGCCCTGGCGGACACCAAGGGTGGCGCCCGGCAGGCGCCCCCGGTGCTCATCGGTTCCCGGCACACGCTCGACGGCCTGGTCTTCTCGCTGCCCGGCGCGGCCCGCGACCTGGTCGAGGCGTTCTGGCCCGGTGCGCTGACCATCGTGCTGGAGCACTCGCCGAGCCTGGCCTGGGACCTGGGCGACAACAGCGGCACGGTGGCGGTGCGGATGCCGCTGCACCCGGTGGCGCTGGAGGTGCTGCGGGAGACCGGCCCGATGGCCGTCGCGTCGGCCAACAAGATCGGCCAGCCCGCCGCGCTCACCGCCGAGGAGGCACGCGACCAGCTCGGCTACGGCGTCCGGGCGTACCTGGAGGCCGGGCCGGCGGTGGACCCGGTGCCGAGCACCATCGTCGACCTGACCGGCGACGTGCCGCGGGTGCTGCGCGAGGGCGCTGTGACGCTGGCGAAGCTGCGGGAGGTCGTGCCGGACATCCTCGACGAGCGGGGGGTCTGAGTGCCGCCCTTCACCGTCCTGCACGTCTGCATGGGCAACATCTGCCGGTCGCCGATGGCCGAGCGGCTGCTGCTGCTCGCGGTCCGGGAGCGGCTGGCCCGCCTCGACGTCGACCCGGCCGGGTCGGACGCGCTCGTGCACAGCCACAGCGCCGGCACCGGCGGCTGGCACGCGGGCGAGGAGATGAACCCGCCCGCCGCCCGGCAGGTGCTCTCGCGCGGCGGCGACACCGAGGGGTTCGCCGCCCGGCGGCTGCGCTCCGACCTGATCGACGCCGCCGACCTGGTGCTCACCGCGACCGCCGACCAGCAGGAGTACGTGGTGGCGCTGCGGCCGGACGCCGCAGCGCGCACGTTCGTGCTCGGTGAGTTCGGCCGCCTGCTCGGCGGGCTGGACCGGTCCGCCCTGCCGCCGGCCGAGCCGACGCCGGACGCCGTGTTCGCGCGCGGTGTCGCGCTGGTGGCGGCCGCCGACGCGGCCCGGCAGAACGCCTCCGCGCTGCCCACCGACGATCTGGACGACCCGTGGGGCCGGGGCGACCAGTGCTTCAGCCGGGTCGCGGACGAGATCGAGGAGACGGTGCAGCCGCTGGCTGCCGCGCTGCTGCCCTGAGATTCATCCTTCCTCGCGAACTTCCTGCGCATTTCGCGGAAGATGTCGGCGAAAGCGAGCAATCCGGTCATTCTGAACGGGTCCGTACGGCCGGCTCCTGCGGGGAGAGCTGATGAACCGGGCCTATCTCGACAAGCTGTTCACCGTTGTGCTCGCCGGCGTGCTCGCCGGACTGGCCCTGGCCGCCGCCGCGCTGCCGGCCGCGCTGGTCTTCGGGCTGGGCGTGAAGAACCTGATGCCGTACACGGTGCTGCCGGAGGCGCTCAGGACGCCGCAGCCGGCGCAGCGCTCCAACCTGTACGCCAACGACGGGCGGACGCTGATCACCTCGTTCTACGTCGAGGACCGGGTGGACGTGCCGGTCGGCGAGGTGGCGCCGGTGATGCGCGAGGCGATCGTGGCCGCCGAGGACGTGCGCTTCTACGAGCACCACGGCGTCGACGTGCGCGGCGTGGCACGGGCGTTCACGGCCAACCGCCGCGAGGGCACCCGTCAGGGCGCCTCCACGCTGACCATGCAGTACGTGCGCAACGCGCTGGCCGGTGACCCCCGGCTGACCGAGGAGCAGCGCGCCGCCGCCACCGAGATCACCGTCGGACGCAAGATCCGCGAGATGCGGTACGCGCTGACGCTGGAACGGCAGATCGGCAAGGACGAGATCCTCGGGCGCTACCTGAACATCGCGTACTTCGGCGCCGGGGCGTACGGCATCGCCGCCGCCAGCAAGCGCTACTTCTCCACCACGCCGGACCGGCTCACGCTGGCCCAGGCCGCGCTGCTCGCCGGGCTGGTCCGGTCCCCGGCCGACGACCCGATCAACGGGGAGGCCGACTCGGCGCTGCAACGCCGGGCGTACGTGCTGGACCGGATGGTGGAGACCGGCCGGGTGAACGCGGCCGACGCGGAGGCGGCGAAGGCCACGGAACTGGCGCTGGAGCCCAACACCACGCCGAACGACTGCGCCGCCGTGCCCGCCGACCACAACGACTGGGGCTTCTTCTGCGACTGGTTCACCCAGTGGTGGAACGCCCAGCCGGCGTTCGGCGAGAACGTCGACGAGCGGCAGCGGACGCTGCGCCGGGGCGGCTGGAAGATCGTGTCGTCGCTCGACCCGGACGTGCAGGCCAAGGCGAGCGAGCAGGTGCGGGCGATCTACCCGGAGACGATCGCGCGGGCGGCGCCGACCGCCGTGGTGCAGCCGGGCACCGGCCGGGTGCTGGCCATGGCGGTGAACCGCACCTACGGCACGACCGCCAACCCGGACGGGCGGCAGAACTACCCGAACACGGTCAACCAGCTGGTGGCCGGCGGTGGCGGCATCACCGGCTACCAGGCGGGCTCCACGTTCAAGCTGTTCGCGCTGCTGGCCGCGCTGGAGTCGGGGCTGCCGCTGGACACGGAGTTCGACGCCCCGCCCGTCTACGTGACGCAGTACCCGGTCGGCGCCGGCCCGGCGAGCTGCGGCGGCCGGTGGTGCCCGGCGAACGCCAACACCTACTGGATGGACGGCGACCGGGACATGTGGGACGCGTTCGGCCGGTCGGTTAACACGTACTTCGCGTGGCTGACCGAGCGCGTCGGCGCGGACCGGGTGGTCGAGATGGCCCAGCGGCTGGGCATCGTGTTCCGCGCACCGGCCGACGCGAAGATGGCCCGCGAGGGCGCCAAGAGCTGGGGACCGTTCACGCTCGGCGTCTCCGCCACCACGCCGCTGGACCTGGCCGGCGCGTACGCCGCGGTGGCCGCCGAGGGCACCTGGTGCCGGCCCACGCCGGTCACCTCGATCACCGATCCGGCCGGGCGGAAGGTGGCCGCCGGGAACACCGACTGCCGGCAGGTGCTCGACACCGAGGTCGCCCGAGCGGCGGCCGACGCCAGCCGCTGCCCGGTCGGCGACCAGTCGATGTACCGGCGCTGCGACGGTGGCACGGCCGAGGAGCTGGCACCTGGGCTGCGCCGGCCGGTGGCGGGCAAGACCGGAAGCTCGGAGCGGAACGCCACCGAGACGGTCGTCGCGTTCACGCCGCAGTTGTCGGTGGCGACGATCGCCGCGAACCCGGACGACCCCCGGGACGCGGTCGGCGGCGGTGTGCAGAAGCGGCAGATCGCCGCCGTGGGCCGCATCCTCGCGTGGTCGCTGCGCGACGAGCCGGTACGCGACTTCGTCCCGCCCGGTCAGGCCGTGGCCTTCCAGCACACCAGCCCCCGAACCGGCAACTGAGAGTCAGCTCGTCGGCCTGCCGTACCGCGCGACCATGGTCCGGACGGCTTCTTCGACGACCGCGGTGGTGCGGGCAGGGTTCACCGTCCAGTCCGGGAGCAGAAGGCGCGGCCAGAACAGGTAGTTGGAGATCATCCCGAGGAAGTGCGTGGCGGCCATCTCCGGGTCGGCGATGTCTGCGGCTCCCGCCTCGTGCTCGGCCACGAGGTAGATCCGGACGGACTCGAAGTACGGCAGTTTGCCCTGGGCGAAGTGCGCTCGGGCCAGTTCGGGAAAGCGTGGCAGTTCGGCGATCACGATGCGGAACAGGTCGGTCATCTCCGGCCGGCTCAGGAGCGTCGCGTAGTGCCTCCCGAGAACCGTCAGGCCGGCCGTCAGGTCACCGGCGGGCGGTACGTCGGCGACGTCCTTCTCGGCCCACGAGTCGATGACGATGGCATCGAACAGTGCCGCCTTCGTCGGGAACTGCTTGAACAGCGTCGCCTTCGACACGCCGGCACTGTCGGCGATGCGCGCCAGTGACGCCCGGTCGTAGCCCAGCTCCAGGAAGAGCTCGGTGGCCGCCCGGACGATCAGCGCGCGCTTCTCCTGGGCCACGCGCTGGTGATAGGCCGACGGCGCTGGGGTCATCCGCCCATCATAGCGAGGTGAGTGGGTTGACTCACCATCTGACGAGGCGTAGCTTCGGGTGGTGAGTCGCTCGACTCACCACCCGGCCCGGGTGGTCGCCCCGTACGTACTGGAGGATCCGATGTCCCGCTTCGCCGATCAGACCGTTCTCGTCACCGGCGGCACCGGCGGGCAGGGGGCCAGCCACGTTCGCGCCCTGCACGCCGAAGGCGCCAACGTCGTCATCGGTGGCATCAACGCCGAGCGTGGCGCCGGCCTCGCCGCCGAGCTCGGACACCGGGCCCTCGCCGTCCACCTGGACGTCTCCCGGGAGGAGTCGTGGGCCGCCGCCGTCGCGGAGACCGAGAAGGCCTTCGGCGCGCTCACGATCCTGGTCAACAACGCCGGAGTGCAGAACCCGCCGGCCCTCATCGAGTCCACCGACCGGGCCACGTGGGCCCGCATCCTCGACGTCAACCTCACCGGCACGTTCCTCGGCATCAAGGCAGCCGCCCCGGCGCTGCGGCGCGCCGGGGGAGGAACGATCGTCAACATCGGCTCCACCATGGGCATCGGCGGTACCGCCTTCTACGCGCCCTACGTCGCCGGCAAGTGGGCGGTCCGAGGGCTCACCCGGACCGCCGCCCTCGAACTGGGCCGCGACAACATCCGCGTCAACGCGATCCACCCCGGCGTGGTCGACACTCCGTTCATCACCGAGCCGGCGGCCGGCAGCGACGCCCCGATCGCCGACTTCTACTCGCCCGAGCCGTACGCCGTCCCGCGCCTCGGGCAGCCCGCCGACGTCACCGCGCTGCTGTTGTTCCTCGTGTCGCCGGAGGCGGCCTTCATCACCGGCGCCGAGTACGTCATCGACGGAGGGCTGCTCCTCGGCCCCGCACTGCAGGGCAGCTCTTCGTCCTAACCGGCCGGGTGTTCGGCGCCCCGGGCGATGTTGCGGGCCATGCCGCCGAAGACGACCGCGTGGAACGGGGCCACCGAGGCCCAGTAGAGGTGACCGGGCAGCCCGCGCGGGAGGAACACGGCGCGCTGGACGTAGCGGCTGCGCCCGTCCCCGTCCGGCTCGGCGCGCATCTCCAGCCAGGCCCGCCCCGGCAGCCGCATCTCCGCGCGCAGCCGCAGCAACTCGCCCGGGACGATCTCCTCGACCCGCCAGAAGTCCAGCGCCTCGCCCACCTGGAGCCGGTGCGGGTCGCGCCGGCCCCGCCGTAGCCCGACGCCGCCGATCAGGCGGTCCATCCAGCCGCGCACCGACCAGGCCAGCGGGAACGAGTACCAGCCGTTCTCGCCGCCGACGCCCTCGATGACCCGCCACAACGCCGCCGGTGGCGCATCCACCGTCCGTTCCCGCAGATCCGTGTACGCGGTGCCACCGGACCAGCGCGGGTCCGACGGCAGCGGCTCGGCGGGCGCGTCCGGCCCGCTCGCGTTCGACCAGCGCGTCTCCACCTGCGCGTCGCGCACCTTTGTCAGCGCCAGCGCGACCGCCTGGTCGAAGCCGGTCAGGCCGTCCGGCGGGTCCGGCACGTACCGGGCGATGTCGTGCTCGTGCGCCACCGCCTCGTGCACCAGGCTCTCCACCAGCGGCCGGGCGATCGCGTTCGGCACCGGCGTGATCAGGCCGACCCAGTGCGAGGAGAGCGACGGGGTGAGCGGGCGGACCGGCAGGATGACCCGCGGCCGCAGCCCGGCCACCCGGGCGTAGCGCTGCATCATCTCGGTGAACGTCAGCACGTCCGGGCCGCCGATGTCGAAGGCCCGGTTGACGTCGGCCGGCAGGTGCGCGCACCCGGCCAGGTAGCGCAGCACGTCCCGGACCGCGATCGGCTGGATCCGGTTGCGCACCCAGCGCGGGGTGACCATCGCCGGGAGCCGCTCGGTCAGGTAGCGGAGCATCTCGAACGAGGCCGAACCGGACCCGATGATCACGGCGGCGCGCAGCACCGCTGTGGGCACACCGCTGTCCAGCAGGATCCGCGCGACCTCCGCCCGGGAGCGCAGGTGCGCCGAGGGCAGGCCGTCGCGCTCCGCAGGCTCCGGCCCGCCGAGATACACGATCCGGCGTACGCCCGCGGCGCGCGCCGCCTCGGCGAAGTTCGTCGCCGCCTCCCGATCGGCCGCCTCGAAACCCCGTTGGCCCAGCGAGTGGACCAGGTAGTACGCCACCTCGATGCCCGCGAACACGGCCGGCAACGTCTCCGGCCGCCGCAGGTCGCCCTCGACGATGTCTGCCTCGGCCGCCCACGGCACGTCCCGCAGCCGCCCGGCGGTGCGGGCCAGGCAGCGTACGGTGTGCCCCTCGGCCAGCAGCCGGGGCGCGAGGCGTCCGCCGATGTAGCCGGTAGCACCGGTGACGAGGCATCTCACGGCCTCCAGTGTGCGGCTCCGTAGACTCCTTCGCTGTGGAGAACGCGAGGGACACCTTCTGGGGACCGGACTTCCAGCAGCTCAGTGCCGTCGACCCGGAGATCGCCGAGGTGGTGCTGGGTGAGCTGGACCGGTTGCGCGGCGGCCTGCAACTGATCGCCAGCGAGAACCTCACCTCGCCCGCGGTGCTGGCCGCGCTGGGTTCCACGCTCACCAACAAGTACGCCGAGGGCTACCCGGGACGGCGTTACTACGGCGGCTGTGCCGAGGTGGACCGGGCCGAGGAGTTGGCCGTCTCCCGGGCGAAGGAGCTGTTCGGCGCCGAGCACGCGAACGTCCAGCCGCACTCCGGGGCGAGCGCCAACCTGGCCGCGTACGCCGCACTGGTGCAGCCGGGTGACACGGTGCTGGCCATGGACCTGCCGCACGGCGGGCACCTGACCCACGGCAGCCGGGTGAACTTCTCCGGCAAGTGGTTCCACCCGGTCGGCTACACCGTCCGGCGGGACACCGGGACGATCGACTACGACGAGGTACGCGACCTGGCCCGCGCGCACCGGCCGAAGATGATCATCTGCGGCGCGACCGCGTACCCGCGCCTGATCGACTTCGCCCGCTTCCGGGAGATCGCCGACGAGGTCGACGCGTACCTGATGGTGGACGCCGCCCACTTCGTCGGCCTGGTGGCCGGCGGTGCGATCCCCTCCCCGGTGCCGTACGCCGACGTGGTCACCGCGACCACCCACAAGGTGCTGCGCGGCCCGCGCGGCGGCATGATCCTCTGCCGGGAGCCGCTGGCGGCCCGGATCGACAAGGCGGTCTTCCCGTTCACCCAGGGCGGCCCGCTGATGCACGCCGTCGCGGCCAAGGCGGTCGCGCTGCGCGAGGCCGCGCAGCCGGAGTTCCGCACGTACGCAGCCCAGGTGGTCACCAACGCCCGCGCGCTCGCCGACGGTCTGGCCGCGGAGGGGCTGCCGCCGGTCTCCGGCGGCACCGACACCCACCTGGCGCTGCTCGACCTGCGCGAGACCGGCGTGACCGGCGCGCAGGCCGAGGCCCGCTGCGACGCCGCCGGCATCACGCTCAACAAGAACGCGATCCCGTACGACCCGCAGCCGCCGGCGGTGGCCTCCGGCATCCGGGTGGGCTCGCCGAGCGTCACCACCCAGGGCATGCGCGAGGGGGAGATGCGCCGGATCGCCACGTTGATCGGGCGGGCGGTGCGGACCGATCCGGAGTCTGCCGGGGGCGGCGACGAACTGGCCCGGATCTCCGCCGACGTGACCGCGCTGGTCACCGAGTTCCCGGCGTACCCCCGTGGCTGAGCCCGGGACGCGCGCGGCGGAGGCGACCGCGGACCACGGCTGGCGACTGCGCCATCTGCCGGTGCTGCTGGCCGCGGTGGCGGTGCTCGCCGCCGTCGCGGCGGTGGCCGGCGGGGTGTGGCGCGGCGCGGACGGCGCGCTCGGCGCGGCGGCCGGGGTGGCCGTCACGGCGGCGAGCTACACGCTCACCACTGTGGTCCTGGCCTGGGCGGACTCCAAGGATCCGCAGCTCGTGCTGCCGTTCGGGCTGGGCCTCTACGTCGCCAAGATCACCGCGCTCGGCGGGGTGATGGTGCTGGTCGCCTCGACCGGCTGGCCGGGGCTGATCCCGTTCGCTGTCGGCATCGCCGCGGGCGTCGTGGTCTGGACCGGTGTGCACGTCTGGTGGCTGACCACGGTCCACGCCCGACGGATGCCGCGCTGAGCCGTCCCACCCTTCGGGCGACGCGTTGTTCTGTCCGCGATCGGTCATTCTCTCAGTGGCGGGGGAGGAGTACCGTGCCTCCAGACGACTTCGCCCGCCCGTGTCCCACACAACCAGGTTGTGCGGGGGGTGAGGCACAGCCTCTTCTGCTCGACTGATATCGTTCGCCCCGTCATGGCCGGTGACCAGAAACCCCCCGACACTGGCGGCCCGGGCGACGTTCCGTCCGGTGCCGGTCAGGGTTGGACCGCGCTCTCATACCTCATCGGGGGCATGCTCGTCTGGGGTTTCATCGGCTGGCTGGTCGACCGTTGGCTCGACACCGGCGGCGTCGCCACCGGTATCGGGGTCGTGCTCGGCATGGCCGGGGGGATCATCCTGGTCGTCCGCCGACTGGGCACGCCTACTTAGGAAGGGACGCGGTGTTCGGACAGGCGAACGTCCTGGCTCAGGGCCAGGCGGAATTCCCACCCAGTGTGGGGGACTTCTACCTGCCCAGCATCCTGCCCTGGGGTGCGGAGAACTCGTACTGGTTCACCAAGATCACGGCGATGGTGTGGATCGCCGTCGGTATCTTGATCATCTTCTTCCTGGCCACGTACCGGAAGCCGCAGCTCGTCCCCACCAAGAAGCAGTGGTTCGCCGAGTCGATCTACGGCTTCGTGCGCAACAACATCGCGGTGGACATGATCGGGCACGCGGGAGTGCGGTTCGCGCCGTACTTCACCACGCTCTTCTGCTTCATCCTGCTGACGAACTTCTTCGCCATCGTGCCGTTCTTCCAGATCTCGCCGAACTCGCACATCGCGTTCCCGGCCATCCTCGCCGTGATCAGCTACGTGATGTTCATCTGGGTCGGCATCCGGCACCACGGCTTCGTGAAGTACGTCAAGGCCTCTCTGGTTCCGCCGGCGCCCTGGTACATCCTGCCGCTGCTGATCCCGATCGAGTTCTTCTCGACGTTCCTGGTCCGGCCGTTCTCGCTGGCCGTCCGTCTCTTCGCGAACATGTTCGCCGGCCACATGCTCCTGCTGGTCTTCACGCTCGGCGGGTTCGCCATGCTCAGCGCCAACGTCTGGCTGGCACCGGTCTCGGTGCTGTCCTGGGTGATGACGATCGCGCTGACCTTCCTCGAGTTCCTGGTGATCTGTCTGCAGGCGTACGTCTTCACGGTGCTGACCGCCAGCTACGTGCAGGGCGCCCTCGCCGACGAGCACTGATCCGATCTTTCGCACCAACCGTTGTCGTCCCGCGTGACCGTCACGCGTGATAACCAGGAGGAACCAACCAATGGACATCTACGCCGCGGTAGAGGGCAGCACCGCCGCCATCGGCTACGGTCTCGCGGCCATCGGCCCGGGCATCGGCGTGGGCCTGGTCTTCTCGGCCTACATCCAGTCGACCGCCCGCCAGCCGGAGTCGTCCCGGATGACCCTTCCGTACGTCTGGATCGGCTTCGCCGTCATCGAGGCGCTGGCGCTGCTGGGCATCGCCTTCGGCTTCATCTGGGCCGGCTGAACCAGCCCCTTTGACCGGGAGGTTTTCCCATGTACTTCCTCGCCGCTGAGGGTGGTGAGACGACCCACAACCCGATCCTTCCTGTCTGGCAGGAGATCGTGGTCGGGCTGGTCGCCTTCGGTGTCCTCTGCTTCGTGCTGATGAAGTTCGTCTTCCCGCGCATGGAGCAGACGTTCCAGGCCCGGGTGGACGCGATCGAGGGCGGCATCAAGCGCGCCGAGGCCGCGCAGGCCGAGGCGAACCAGCTGCTCGAGCAGTACCGGGCCCAGCTCGCGGAGGCGCGTACCGACGCCGCCAAGATCCGCGACGACGCCCGGGCCGACGCCGAGGGCATCCGCCAGGACATCCTCGCCAAGGCGCGCGAGGAGTCCGACCGGATCATCGCCGCCGGCAAGGAGCAGCTCGCCGCGGAGCGGGCCACCATCGTGCGCGAGCTGCGCACCGAGGTCGGCACCATCGCGGTGGACCTGGCGAGCAAGATCGTCGGTGAGTCGCTGGCCGACGAGGCGCGCCGCAAGGGCACCGTCGACCGGTTCCTGAGCGGTCTCGAGAGCACGGGGGCCCGCTGATGCAGGCCGCCAGCCGGGAGTCGTACTCCGCCGGGGCCGAGCGCCTCGACGCGTACGCCCGCGGCGCGGAGCCGTCGGCGGTGGCCTCCACCGCCGACGACATCCTCTCCGTCGCCGCCCTGCTGCGGCGCGAGCCGCGGCTGCGCCGGGCGCTGTCCGACCCGGCGCGTTCGGGTGAGGACCGCGCCGCTCTGCTCACCGGGATCCTGGGCGGCAAGGTCGGCGCGGACGCGCTCGACCTGCTGACCACGCTGGTCTCCGGTCGCTGGTCGGCCCCGTCGGAGCTGCTCGACGGCGTCGAGCGGCTCGGCGTGGAGGCGCTCCTGGCGAGCGCCGACTCGACCGGCGAGCTGGGCGAGGTCGAGGACGAGCTGTTCCGCTTCGGGCAGGTCGTCTCGGGCTCCGGCGAGCTGTCCAACACGCTCTCCGACCCGATGGCCACCGTCGAGCGGCGGGCCGAACTGGCCCGGCAGCTGCTCGCCGGCAAGGCCCGGCCGGTCACCGTCCGCCTCGTCGAGGCCGCGCTCGCCGGCTTCGGGGGACGCTCCTTCACCGGTGCGCTCACCCGGCTGGTCGAGCTGGCCGCCGACCGGCGGGACCGTCAGGTCGCGTACGTGACAGTGGCGGCTCCGCTGAACGACGAGGAGGAGCGACGCCTCGGCGCCCGCCTCTCCCAGATGTACGGTCGGGAGGTGTCCGTCAAGCAGACGGTCGACCCCGACGTGCTCGGCGGAGTGCGCGTACGGGTCGGATCCGACCTGTACGACGGGACCGTCCTGCGCCGCCTCAACGAGACCCGCAACGCGCTCGCGAAGCGCTGACCAGCGTCTTAGCAGCCCTGATTCGACGCCATCGGACCGGTCGGTACTAGGTATCCCGGGCCCCTGATACTTAAGGAAGCAGAGGATGGCCGAGCTGACCATCTCGACGGAGGAGATCCGCGGCGCCCTGGAGCGCTACGTCTCCTCCTACACGGCCGACGTCTCCCGCGAGGAGGTCGGCACCGTCGCCGACGCCGGTGACGGCATCGCCCACGTCGAGGGTCTCCCCTCGACCATGACCAACGAGCTCCTGGAGTTCGAGGACGGCACGCTCGGCGTGGCGCTGAACCTCGACGTCCGGGAGATCGGTGTCGTCGTCCTCGGTGACTTCGGCGGGATCGAAGAGGGTCAGCGCGTCAAGCGCACCGGCCGGGTGCTCTCCGTGCCGGTCGGCGACGCGTTCCTCGGCCGCGTGGTGAACGCGCTGGGCGAGCCGATCGACGGCCTCGGCGACATCGCCAACGAGGGCTTCCGCGAGCTGGAGCTCCAGGCCCCGAACGTGATGTCCCGCAAGTCGGTCGACGAGCCGCTCCAGACCGGCATCAAGGCCGTCGACGCGATGACCCCGATCGGCCGCGGCCAGCGCCAGCTGATCATCGGTGACCGCAAGACCGGCAAGACCACTGTCGCCCTGGACACCATCCTCAACCAGCGCGAGAACTGGCGCTCCGGCGACCCGAAGAAGCAGGTCCGCTGCATCTACGTCGCGATCGGCCAGAAGGCCTCCACCATCGCCTCCATCAAGGGGACGCTGGAGGAGGCGGGCGCGATGGAGTACACCACCATCGTCGCCTCGCCGGCCTCCGACCCGGCCGGCTTCAAGTACCTCGCCCCCTACACCGGCTCGTCCATCGGACAGCACTGGATGTACGGCGGCAAGCACGTCCTGATCGTCTTCGACGACCTGAGCAAGCAGGCCGAGGCGTACCGCGCCGTGTCGCTGCTGCTGCGCCGCCCGCCGGGCCGTGAGGCCTACCCGGGTGACGTCTTCTACCTGCACTCGCGTCTGCTGGAGCGCTGCGCCAAGCTCTCCGACGAGCTGGGTGGCGGCTCGATGACCGGTCTGCCGATCATCGAGACCAAGGCGAACGACATCTCGGCGTTCATCCCGACCAACGTCATCTCCATCACCGACGGCCAGATCTTCCTGGAGACCGACCTGTTCAACCAGGGCGTCCGGCCGGCCATCAACGTCGGCACCTCGGTCTCCCGGGTCGGTGGCGCCGCGCAGGTGAAGCCGATGAAGAAGGTCGCCGGCTCGCTGCGGCTGAACCTGGCCCAGTTCCGCGAGCTGGAGGCGTTCGCCGCCTTCGCCTCCGACCTGGACCGGGCCTCCCGGGCCCAGCTGGACCGCGGTTCCCGCCTGGTCGAGCTGCTCAAGCAGCCGAACTACTCGCCGTACCCGGTGCAGGAGCAGGTCGTCTCCGTCTGGGCCGGTACCGAGGGCAAGCTCGACGACGTCCCGGTCGGCGAGGTCCGCCGCTTCGAGTCCGAGTTCCTCCAGTACCTCCGGCACAAGCACGAGGGCGTCCTGGCCGGGATCGCGGACAACAAGTGGGACGACGACATCATCTCCTCGCTCGACTCCGCTATCGCCGAGTTCAAGCAGGTCTTCCTGGGCAAGGAGGACGAGGTCCGGGTCAACGACGCGCCGGCCAAGCCGCTGGAGGGCGAGGAGACCCGCGAGACGGTGACTCGCTTCCGCGACGGCAGCACCGACCGCCCGGCCGAGAGCTGATCCGATGGCCGCCCAGGTACGCGTTCTCCGGCAGCGGATCCGTTCCGCCAAGGGGATGAAGAAGATCACCAAGGCGATGGAGCTCGTCGCGACGAGCCGCATCGCCAAGGCCCAGGCCAAGGTGGCGGCCTCGCTGCCGTACGCCGAGGCGATCACCGGCGTGCTGACGGCGCTGGCCTCGAACGCGCGGATCGACCACCCGCTGCTCACCCCGCGCGAGCGGGTGCGGCGGGCGGGCGTCCTGCTGGTCACCGCCGACCGGGGCCTGGCCGGTGGTTACAGCTCGAACGCGATCCGGACCGCCGAGTCGCTGATCGCCCGCCTGCGCGCCGACGGCAAGGAGCCCGTGCTCTACGTCATCGGCCGCAAGGGCGTGGCGTTCTACCGGTTCCGCAACCGGCAGATCGCCGCCAGCTGGACGGGCTTCTCCGAGCAGCCGACGTTCGAGGACGCCCGCGAGGTCGGTGAGACGCTGATCAAGGCGTTCACCGCGGGCGCGGACGACACGGACAACGACGCCGGCGCCGACGGGATCCTCGGCGTGGACGAGCTGCACATCGTCTACACCGAGTTCAAGTCCCTGATGACGCAGAACCCGGTGACCCGGATCGTCGGTCCGATGCAGGTCGAGGACCGGCCCCGGTCCGAGGGCCTGCTGCCGGCGTACGAGTTCGAGCCGGAGCCGGAGTCGCTGCTCGACGCCCTGCTGCCGAAGTACATCAACACGCGGATCTTCGCGGCGTTGCTGGAGTCGGCGGCCAGTGAGTCGGCCGCCCGTCGGCGGGCGATGAAGAGCGCCACCGACAACGCCGAAGAGATGATCGAGAAGTACACGCGTGAGATGAACTCGGCCCGTCAGGCCGGCATCACCCAGGAGATCAGTGAGATCGTCGGCGGCGCGAACGCGCTGGCCGCGTCGGGAAGTGAAGTGTGATGACTGTAACCGCAGTTGAGACCAAGACGGCCACGGGTCGCGTGGTCCGGGTCATCGGCCCGGTCGTCGACGCCGAGTTCCCGCGCGACGCCATGCCGGAGCTGTTCAACGCCCTGCACGTCAACGTGACGCTCTCCGGCGGCGAGAAGACGCTGACCCTGGAGGTCGCCCAGCACCTGGGTGACAACCTGGTCCGCGCCATCTCGATGCAGCCGACCGACGGCCTGGTTCGCGGCACCGAGGTGCGCGACACGGGCGCGCCGATCAGCGTGCCGGTTGGCGACGCGGTCAAGGGCCACGTGTTCAACGCGATCGGCGAGTGCCTCAACCTCACCGAGGGCGAGACCATCCAGGCCGACGACCGGTGGGGCATCCACCGCAAGGCCCCGGCCTTCGCCGACCTGGAGCCGAAGACCGAGATGCTGGAGACCGGCATCAAGGTCATCGACCTGCTCGCCCCGTACGTCAAGGGCGGCAAGATCGGCCTGTTCGGCGGTGCCGGCGTGGGCAAGACGGTGCTCATCCAGGAGATGATCACCCGTGTGGCCCGGAACTTCGGCGGTACCTCGGTCTTCGCCGGCGTGGGTGAGCGCACCCGCGAGGGCAACGACCTCATCGCCGAGATGACCGAGTCGGGCGTCATCGACAAGACCGCGCTGGTCTACGGCCAGATGGACGAGCCGCCGGGCACCCGCCTGCGGGTCGCCCTGTCCGCGCTGACCATGGCGGAGTACTTCCGTGACGTGAAGAAGCAGGAGGTGCTGCTCTTCATCGACAACATCTTCCGCTTCACCCAGGCCGGTTCCGAGGTCTCCACGCTGCTCGGCCGTATGCCGAGCGCCGTGGGTTACCAGCCGACCCTGGCCGACGAGATGGGCGAGCTCCAGGAGCGGATCACCTCCGTCCGGGGCCAGGCCATCACCTCGATGCAGGCGATCTACGTGCCCGCCGACGACTACACCGACCCGGCGCCGGCCACCACGTTCGCCCACCTCGACGCGACCACCAACCTGGAGCGGTCGATCTCCGACAAGGGCATCTACCCGGCCGTGGACCCGCTGGCGTCCTCGTCCCGGATCCTCGCCCCGGAGTTCGTCGGCGAGGAGCACTTCGCCGTCGCCACCGAGGTGAAGCGGATCCTGCAGCGCTACAAGGACCTGCAGGACATCATCGCCATCCTCGGTATCGAGGAGCTCTCCGAGGAGGACAAGCTCACCGTCGGCCGCGCCCGCCGGATCGAGCGGTTCCTCTCGCAGAACACGTACGCGGCGGAGCAGTTCACCGGCGTCCCCGGCTCGACGGTCCCGATCGCCGAGACCATCGACGCCTTCCGCCGGATCAGCGAGGGGGAGTTCGACCACTTCCCGGAGCAGGCGTTCTTCATGTGCGGCGGCCTGGACGACCTTCGGGCCAAGGCCAAGGAGCTGATGGGCGAGGAGGGCTGAGAGCCCGCTCACACCCACGAGGGCCGTCCCGGCGAAAGCCGGGGCGGCCTTCGCCTTTTCGGGCCACCGCACTACCAGATGCCCGGTTCTCCGGCAAGCAGTTCGCCGGATCGCGCGGTACCGTTCCTGACACGACTTCACATCCCGGCCGTTGATCTCTGCAACCAAACGGACCCCCGCGCCCGTCTTCCTACCCGTGGGCGCGACGATTGGAGATGCTCGTGGGCGGTAAGGGCGGCGCGGATCGCGGGAAGCGGTCCATGTGGCGCGGCGTGCCCCGGTGGGCCCGCGTCTGCACGATCCTGGGCATCGTCATGGTGGTGCTCAGCGGCTCCGTGCTGATCGGCTCCCGCGCCCTGGTCGCCCGCTACGAGGGATCGGTGGGCAAGGCCGACCTCTTCGGTGACCAGGCCGCCGGCGCCAACGAGAAGAAGAGCGACATCAAGGGCCCGCTCAACATCCTCCTCGTCGGCGTGGACCCCCGCACGTCGACCGCCCGCCCCCTGGCCGACTCGATCATGGTCCTGCACGTGCCCGCCACCATGGACCGCGGCTATCTCTTCTCGCTCCCGCGCGACCTGCGGGTCGACATCCCGGCCTTCCCCAAGGCCGACTACGCGGGTGCCAACGACCGGCTCAACGCGGCCATGTCGCACGGCAGCAACGTGCCCGGCCAGAACCCCAGCACCGCACAGGGCTTCGAGCTGCTCGCCCTGACCGTGCAGGAGGTCACCGGCATCAAGCGCTTCGACGCCGGCGCGATCATCAACTTCAGCGGGTTCAAGAAGATCGTCGACGCCATGGGCGGAGTCGACATGTACATCGAGCGGGAGGTGCGCTCCGAGCACCTCCAGCCGGACGGCACCCCGCGTCAGCTCCGGCCCGGCGGCGGGGGCTACCTCGGTCCGCAGGCCGTGTACAAGAAGGGCAACGCCCACCTGGAGGGCTGGCAGGCGCTGGACTACGTCCGGCAGCGCTATCCGAAGAACGGCGTGCCGGACGGCGACTACGGCCGGCAGCGGCACCAGCAGCAGTTCGTCAAGGCGATGGCGAGCCAGGCGTTCAGCGCCGACGTGGTGACCAACCCGGTCAAGCTGGACCGGGTGCTGCGCGCGGCCGGCAAGTCGCTGGTGTTCAACGGACGCGGCAACAGCGTGGTGGACTTCGGGCTGGCCCTGAAGGACATCCGCCCGGACGCGATCGAGACCATCAAGCTGCCGGGCGGGGGGATCGGCACCGGCAGCAACTACCGGGGTGAGCAACTGCTCGAACCGGCGGAGGACTTCTTCACCGCCCTGCGTACCGAACAGCTCGACGCTTTCCTCCTGGAGCACCCCGACTTCGTCCAGAAGACCAAGTAGCCTGAGCGGGTGCGGGGCCGTGGTGGTCCGGCTCTCACCACCCGCGTTGGGTGGGCTGCGGGGGCGCGACTAGACTTTCGGCAATCCGCCGCCGCAGCAAGGAGACAGCGTGGCACAGCAGCTTCACGTCGAGCTCGTAGCCGTCGAGGAGAAGGTCTGGACCGGCGAGGCCGAGATGGTCGTCGCCCGGACGACCGAGGGTGAGCTCGGTGTGCTGCCGGGGCACGCACCTCTGCTCGGCCAGCTCGCCGAACCCAGCCAGGTACGCATCAAGCAGGCCGGTGGCCAGCAGGTCGCGTACGACGTGGCCGGCGGCTTCCTGTCGGTGACCGGTGAGGGCGTCACGGTCCTCGCCGAGAGCGCAACCCCCGCCACCCCGGCCCGCTGAGCCGACCCGCCGATGGAGATCGTCGAAGGGATCGGAATCGGCTTCGCGATCGTCGTCGTCGCGCTTCTGATCCTCTTCATCCGGCGGGCCCTGTTCACGCGTAGCGGTGGCATCATCCGGCTGAGCGTCCGGGTCAACACGATCCTCGACGGTCGTGGCTGGTCACCCGGGTTCGGCCGGTTCGTTGGCGACGAACTCCGCTGGTACCGCATGTTCAGCTTCGCGCTGCGCCCCAAGCGGGTGCTCTCGCGCAAGGGGCTGGCGGTCGAGCGCCGCCGGCTGCCCGAGGGGCAGGAGCGCATGTCGATGCCCGCCGAGTGGGTGATCCTGCGGTGTACCAGCCACCACGCGCCGATCGAGATCGCCATGGCGCGTTCGACCGTCACGGGATTCCTGTCCTGGCTTGAGGCCGCCCCACCCGGGGCGGTCTCGCCGCGTCTGGCGTCCCAGGACTGGCCCGCCGCCTGACCCCCGCC
>NZ_RCVK01000196.1:0-70127 GCF_003667485.1 Micromonospora sp. BL1 | reverse complement strand
ACCCGCCCGACCCACCCGCGAGGTCGACGGCGGCGCGCACCGGTGGTACGCGCGACGCGGGCAGGTCTTCGGACTCGCGGGCGTGACACGAGGTCGCCTACTGGCCGTCGCTTCCCAGGCCGTGGCCCAGTGCTGTTGACGGCTGTCGTTCCCACTCACCGCTGCGGGGCAGTCCCGGATTCCCACCGGGTTCCCTCTTACGACACCCGGCCGTCGCCGACCGGGTGAACCAGCGCTTCCCGCAGCGTAGCCCAGCGTCCGAGGCCGGCGGCACAGGCGTCAGGCCGGCGCCGATCCCGTCACAGCGGCAAGCGGCGCCGCGCCGAACGACACCGCGAACCGCTTGCACCAGATCGACACGCTGCGCAGACCGTCCAGGTCCACCGACGCCGGGATGTCGTACGCCTGGTCGCCGATGTTGCCCTTGAGCCGGCCCAGCTCGACCCAGCGGCCGTCGTCGAACACCTGCCAGCCGGCCCGGCCGGGCAGCACCTTCCGGTCGGTGAGCCACACCCGCAGGTCGGGTCCGTCCGAGGTGTCCAGTCCCCGCAGCAGAAGCTGCCGGCGGCCGTCGGCGAGGCGGACCAGCTGCGCCCGGCCGGACGTGTCGTGCTCGTGGGTGACGAAGTCACCGGCGGCGAGGACCACGTCGGCGGGCGCCGCGCCGGTCGGCGACGAGCTGGCAGTGCCGGTCGCCGGTGGGCCGGTCGTGCCCGCCGGCAGCGGCTCCGCCACAGTGGGCAGCGCCTCGCGCACCTCGCGGTCGGTGACCAGCCGCCACGGCTGGAACAGGTACAGGCTCACCCCGAGACCGGTGACGGCCACCACGGCGAGCACCGACAAAATCACACGTCTTCTGCCCATGCCCCGACGGTAGGCGCGGACCCGGCGGAAAGATCTTTCCGTCCGCTTACGGCTCGACCGCGGGCCGCCGCACCGCAGGGCCGGTGGGTAGCGTCTGGCCCATGGGGCGCTACGTGCTCGTCGTCGACGACGACCGGACGGTGAGCGACGTCGTCCGGCGCTACCTCGAACAGGACGGCTGCCGGGTCCGGCTGTCCTTCGACGGGCCGGACGTGCTCGCCGCGGCCGAGGAGGAGCCACCCGACCTGGTGGTCCTCGACCTGATGATGCCGGGTCTCGACGGCATCGAGGTGTGCCGGCGGCTGCGTCGCCGGCTGCCCGGCCTGCCCGTGGTCATGCTCACCGCGCTCGGGGACGAGGCCGACCGGGTCGCCGGGCTGGAGGTCGGCGCGGACGACTACGTGACCAAGCCGTTCTCACCGCGCGAACTCGTGCTGCGCATCAGGTCGGTGCTCCGGCGCGCCGCCCCGCAGGACCGGGGACCGACCGGGGTGCTGCGCGACGGGGACCTCACCGCGGACACCGACCGGCGTGTGGCCGATCGCGGCGGGCAGCCGCTGTCGCTGACCGTACGGGAGTTCGACCTGCTCGCGTTCCTGCTGGCGAACCCGGGACGCGCATGGTCGCGGGCCGAACTGCTGGACCGCGTGTGGGGCTGGCGGTTCGGCGACCAGTCCACTGTCACCGTCCACGTCCGGCGGTTGCGGGAAAAGATCGAGGACCACCCGGCGCAGCCCCGCCGCATCGTCACCGTGTGGGGCGTCGGCTACCGGTACGAGCCGTCGGACGCGTCCCGGTGAACGAGCTGCTGGTCATCGGGCTCTACGCCCTCCTCGCCGGCGCGGTCGTCGGCGCGCTCGGCGTCGGCGCGCTGCGGCTGGTGCGCCACCGGTCGATCCTCGCGCACATCGCGGTGCTGCTCGCGGTCACGATCGCCTCGGTGACGGCGGGCGTCACGGCCGTCGCCCAGGCCATGTTCCTGTCCGCGCACGACCTCCAGGTCGTCCTCGTCACGGTCGCGGCGTCCGCGGCGGTCAGCCTGGCCGTCGGGGTGGCTTTCGCCCGCCGGCTGGCGCAGGCGGCGGTCTGGGCCGACCAGGCCCGGCAGCGGGAACGGCAGCTGGAGGCCGGCCGCCGCGAGCTGGTCGCGTGGGTCTCGCACGACCTGCGTACGCCGCTGGCCGGGCTGCGGGCGATGGCGGAGGCGCTGGAGGACCGGGTGGTCGACGAGCCGGCGGCGGTGGCCGAGTACCACCGCCGGATCCGGGTCGAGACGGACCGGATGACCCGCCTGGTCGACGACCTGTTCGAGCTGTCCCGGATCAACGCCGGAGCGCTGCGGCCCGCGCTGTCCCCGGTCCCGCTCGGCGACGTGGTCTCCGACGCGATCGCCGCCACCGCGCCGCTGGCCGCCGACCGGCGGGTCCGGGTGCTCGCCCCGGAGACCGGGTGGCCGACCGTCCGGGCCGCCGAGGCCGAGCTAGCCCGGGTCGTGACGAACCTGCTGGTCAACTCCGTTCGGTACACGCCACCGGACGGCACCGTGCGCATCGACGCCGGCCGGGACGACGACGACGCGTGGCTCGCCGTCTCCGACACCTGCGGCGGCATTCCCGAGGCGGACCTGCCCCGGGTGTTCGACGTGGCGTTCCGGGGCACCCGGGCCCGTACCCCCGCACCGGCCGGCGCCGACGAGGCGGCGCCGGCCGGGGGCGGTCTGGGCCTGGCGATCGTGCGGGGACTGGTCGAGGCGCACGGCGGGCGGGTGCACGCACACAACGTGACCGGCGGGTGCCGGTTCGTCGTCCGCCTGCCGGCGGTCTGACCGCCCGTCCGGCCCACCGGGCGGGGTGGCGCGGCGGGCGGGTCAGCCGGCGTCCGGGGGACCGGTCTCCACCAGGCGTCCCCCGGTCAGGCGCAGCCAGCGGCCGACGTTGATCGCGGCGAGGAACCGCTCGTCGTGGCTCACCACCAGCAGTGCGCCCCGGTAGGCGTTGAGCGCGCTCTCCAGCTGACCGACGCTGACCAGGTCGAGGTTGTTCGTCGGCTCGTCGAGCAGCAGGAGCTGTGGCGCCGGTTCGGCGCCGAGCACGCAGGCGAGCGTGGCGCGCAGCCGCTCGCCGCCGGAGAGCACTCCCACCGGCAGGTGCGCGCGCGGGCCGCGGAACAGGAAGCGGGCGAGCAGGTTCATCCGCTGCGCGTCGGGGGCCTGCGGCGCGAACACGGCGAGGTTCTCCGCCACGGTACGGTCCAGGTCCAGCAGGTCCAGCCGCTGCGACAGGTACGCGATCCGGCCCTCGGCGCGGGTGATCCGGCCGCTCTCGGGCTCCAGGTCGCCGTCGATCAGGCGCAGCAGCGTCGACTTGCCCGCGCCGTTGGCGCCGAGCAGGGCGATCCGCTCCGGGCCACGGATCGTCAGGTCGACACCGTCGGCGGCGAACAGCGACCGCTCGCCGTGCCGGACCCGGACCCGTTCGGCGGTCAGCAGCGTGCGTCCGGCCGGCACAGTGGTGGCGGGCAGCTCCACGGTGATCGTCTTCTCGTTGCGCAGCGCCCGCTCGGCCTCGTCGAGGCGGGCCCGGGCGTCGTCGACCCGCCCGGAGTGCATCTCGTTCGCCTTGCCCGCGGCCACCTGGGCGTCCCGCTTCAGGCCGCCGGCGACGATCCTCGCCAGGCCCGCGTTCTTCAGGTTGCGGGCGGCGTTCCCGGCCCGCCGGGCGGCCCGCTCACGGGCCTCCTGCAACTCCCGCTTCTCCCGCTTGAGCTCCTGTTCGGCGCTGCGGACGTTCTTCTCCGCCACCTCCTGCGCGGCCCGCACCGCCGCCTCGTACGAGGTGAAGTTGCCGCCGTGGAAGCGCACCTCACCGCGGTCGAGTTCGGCGATGCGCTCCATCCGGTCCAGCAGCGCCCGGTCGTGACTGACCAGCAGCAGGCAGCCGTTCCACTGCTCCAGCACGTCGTAGAGCCGGTGCCGGGCGTCGAGGTCGAGGTTGTTCGTCGGCTCGTCCAGCAGCAGCACGTCGGGCTGCTTGAGCAGTTGCGCCGCCAGGCCGAGGGAGACCACCTGCCCACCGCTGAGCGTGTCCAGGCGGCGGTCGAAGGCGAGGTCGCCGAGCCCGAGCCGGTCGAGCTGGGCCCGGGTGCGTTCCTCGATGTCCCAGTCGCTGCCGATGGTGGTGAAGTGCTTCTCGTCGGCGTCGCCGGCCTCGATGGCGTGCAGCGCCGCGATCAGCGGGGCGATCTCCAGCACCTCGGCCACCGTCAGGCCGGCGGCCAGCGGCAGGCTCTGCGGGAGGTAGCCCAGCACGCCGTCGACGGTGATCGACCCGGCGGTGGGCCGGTGCTCACCGGCGATCAGCTTGAGCAGCGTGCTCTTGCCGGCGCCGTTCGGCGCGACCAGGCCCGTACGGCCGCCGCCGAGCGTGAAGGAGAGGTCCTGGAAGACCGGGGTGTCGTCCGGCCAGGAGAAGGTCAGGTTCGAGCAGACGATGAAGGAATGGGACATCGGGAAGACAACCTCGGAGTGAGGGCAGGCGGACCGGAGCCGCCCGGCAGGGGGACATGGTCTTGGAGAACGACGAGGCGACCACGGCGAACGGCGCTGATCCGCGCGTGCCGGTGGTCTGTCACATGCCCGGGCTCACCCGGAGATGTCGTCGTCACCCGCCATGTCTGATCTCCCTGCTTGCCAGTCCTGGACTGGATCACTCCGCTCCACCGTAGCACCGACGACGCTCGCCGGCCGGTCCCGCACACGGGCGTGCCGGAACCGGCAGACACCGAGCAGCGCGTGACCTGCGTTACCTCTCGCCGAGACGGGAATGTGATCACCGGAGGCGTATTTGACTCAGGGTGTGAGTGCCGCACCCTCTCGCGCCCGGCCGCACGCCGACCGGGCCGGGACGCCCCAGAAGACCGATGCCACCCCGACGCCCACCCCGGGCGACCTGATGAGCCGCAGTCAGCGGCTCAAGCTCGTGCTGGTCCTCGGCTCGCTGATCGCTGTGGGGCCGCTGACGATCGACATGTACCTGCCCGCGCTGCCCGCCATCGTCAGCGACTTCGCGACCACGTCGGCGGCGGTCCAGCTGACGCTCACCGGCACGCTCGCCGGGCTCGCCATCGGGCAGTTGCTGATCGGGCCGCTGTCGGACGCGGTCGGGCGGCGCCGCCCGCTGATCGCCGGTCTCCTGCTGCACATCCTGGCGTCGGCGCTGTGTGTGGTCGCCCCGAACGTCGCCGTCCTCGGCGTCCTGCGCGTCGTGCAGGGCCTCGGTGTCGCCGCGACCGCCGTGGTGGCGATGGCGGTGGTGCGTGACCTGTTCAGCGGGTCGGCGTTCGCCACGATGCTGTCCCGGCTGCTGCTGGTGATGGGTGCGGCGCCGGTCCTCGCCCCGACGCTGGGCGGCGGCGTGCTGCGGTGGACCGACTGGCGCGGCGTCTTCGTGGTCCTGGCCGTCTTCGGGGTGCTGCTCGTCGCGCTGGCCACGCTCGCGCTGCCTGAGACGCTCCCGCCCGCACGTCGCCAGCGCGGCGGCGTCGTCGCGACCGTGAAGACGTACGGCGGGCTGCTGCGGGACCGGGTCTTCGTCGGCCTGGTCCTGGTCGCCGGGCTCGCCATGGCCGCGCTGTTCGCGTACGTCGCGGGTTCGTCGTTCGTCCTCCAGGACACCTACGGGCTCGACGAGCAGGAGTTCGGCCTGGCGTTCGGCGCGGGCGCGGTGGGCCTGATCGGCGCCACCCAGTACAACGTGCGGCTGCTGCGCCGCTACCCGTCGCAGTGGATCCTGGTGACGTCGCTGGCGGCGGGCACGGTGGCCGGGCTGGCCCTGGTGGTGTTCGCCGCGACCGGCTTCGGTGGGCTGCCCGCCCTGCTCGTGTCGCTGTGGCTGGTGCTGGCGGCGGCGGGCCTGGCCATGCCGAACGCCCCGGCGCTGGCGCTGTCCCGCCACGGCGAGGCCGCCGGCACCGCGTCCGCCCTGCTCGGTGCGGTGCAGTTCGGCGTGGGCGCGGTGGCCGCGCCGCTGGTGGGCGTGCTCGGCACCGGCGCGGTGGCGATGGCCCTGGTGGTGGCCGGCGGGATGGTGGCGGCACTGCTGGTGCTGCTGGTCGTCGTCCGGCCGTCCCAGCTCGCCGGCCTGGAGGCGGTGCCGGCGGTCGCTGTCGCGCACTGACCCGGCCGCCCCGGATCGCGCCGGGTGCGCGTGGTGCCTACGCTGCTGCCATGAGCGCCCCGGCCCGCATCCTGGTCGAGGGCATCCACGGCTCCGGCAAGTCGACGCTCGCCGCGCATCTGGCGCAGCGGTTCGGCCTGCCCTGGCATCCGGTGGACGACCTGCTGTGGGAGCCGGGCTGGGTCGAGGTGCCGGTGGCCGAGCAGCGTCGCCGGATCGAGGCGGTCTGCCGGCGCGACAGGTGGATCGTCGACGGCGCGTACCACGGCTGGCGGGACGTGGTCCTGGGTCGCGCCGACCTGGTGATCGGCCTGGACTACCCGCGCGGCGTCTCGTTCCGGCGGCTGCTGCGGCGCACGCGGCGGCGGCTGGCGAGCGGCGAGCTGATCTGCAACGGCAACCGGGAGACGCTGCGCAGCGTGCTGTCCCGCGACTCGATCCTGGTGTGGCACCTGACCGGATTCGGCCGGGCGCGGCGGCGGATGCGGGCCTGGGCGGCCGACCCGGCCGGGCCGCCGGTGCTGCTGTTCGACGACCCGGCCGCGCTCGACGACTGGCTGGCCGGTGGAGCGCCGGTGACGGTCCGCCCGGGCGGCTGACCGGGGTCGCCGTGTTCCCAGCCGGATCCCAGTGGACGGGCGCAGGCTGGCTGCCGGGCGCGCCTCCCGGTGTCGCCCGTGCGGCGACGACGAGAGGAGGTGACGCATGCGGAGGTCGGTGATCGTCACGATGCTGGCCGCCATCGCCCTCACCGCGGGACCGGTGCCGTCGGCCGGTGAGCCGCCGGCCGTGCGGTACCGCGCCGACGTACGCGATCCGCCACCGACCGGACCACCCGGACTGGCCGTGGACGAGATCCCGGACCCGCCACCGGAGCGGGACAAGGGATAGACCGGATGCCGGGAGCGCCGGTACCGGCGCTCCCGGCATCCGCAGCCGTCAGGGCTCGCTGCGCACCAGCGGCGGGTGCAGGTAGTGATTGCCGACGGGCACCCGGAAGTGGTGCAGGCTCACCGTGGCACTGACGTCCAGGGCCCGTACCCAGTGCCACCACCCGGCCGGTACGAACAGCGCGTCACCCGGCTCCAGCACCTCCGACAGGACGGTGGCTCGTTCGTACAGCGGGTGCTGGTCGAGATCGGGCCGAGCGGCGTCGACCCGGCTGTACGTCCCGCCACGGGGATAGACCCGCCCTCGCTGATAGGACGGCACCAGACGGACGTGTTTGCGGCCCGTAACCTGGCACAGCAGGATGTTCATGTTGTCGTGGTGCAGGGCGGTGACCGTGCCGGCCGGCCCCAGCAGCAGGGTCACCGTCTCCGGCAGCAGAGCCGGATCGATGATCCCGTGCACCGGCCTGATGTCCTGGGCCAGCGGTTCGAGTCCGTGCTGCCAGTTGTCGTTGCGCGCGACCATGTAGTGGTCGTTCGTCTCCCCACCCGTCTCGACCAGGGTGAGGTAGTCGGCGAACGTCATCCGGGTCCGGTGCGCGTCGTGCTGCCAGCCGTGCTCCGGGTTGTTGTCCCGTCCGGTCATCACCTCGACCTCGACGGCGCCGAGCCGGTCCCGCAGCCGGGCCGTCGTCCATTCCCGCCGTGCCGGCCAGTCGTCGACCGCGCCGGCCAGGATCACCGGACGGTTGGCGACGTAGTACCTGTCGAAGAACTCGGTGGGGGACAGGTCGGAGCGCCGTTCCAGCCCGCCGGCCAGCTGCGCCGAGCGGAGATCGCCGTAGAGGTCGAGCAGGGACTCCGTCCAGGCGTACTCCCGGGCCAGGCGCAGGCAGGCCCGGAAGTACGGGTGCCCGGGCGCGCCGGCCAGCTCCTCGTCGACCTCCGGCACGGGCAGCCCGGCGGCCAGCAACGCCTCCCGGACCTCGCCGGCCGGTACGCCGAGGGCCAGGTTCTCGGCGGCCCACGCCCGCCACCGGGGCGCGAGCCTGGCCGATCGGGTCACCGGGACTCCGGCGACCGGTCCCGGGCCGCGCCGGCCGGCTCGGCGGCGGTTCCCTCGGGCAGCGACAGCCGCCGCCGGGTACGTGCGGCCGGCAGATCGACGCAGTCGACGTAGTTGTTCTTGACGTTGACCTCGAACTCCGGATCCGCCTCGGTCATCGGTCGCAGCCCACGCATGCCGTTCCCCTTCACTGTGGATGGTCGTGCCGCCTACGGTGCCGACGTCGACTGGGATCCCACTGGGATCGCCGCCGTCACCTCGTGGTTCCGGCGGCGCGGCCGGGCCGGGCACGAGGTCGAGAGCGGTGTCCTGGCGGAGGATCGCCGTCTCCAGGCGCAGCAGTCCACCTCCCGGGTCGATCCCGAGGTCCCGGGCGAGCCGGGCCCGCGCGCGGCGTACGACGGCGAGCGCGTCGCCCTGCCGGCCGGCCCGGTACAGCGCGACCGCCAGCATCTCCCAGCCGCGCTCCCGCAACGGCTGCTCCAGCACGAGCGCCTCCAGTTCGCCGAGGATCTCGGTGTGCCGCCCCAGCGCCAGCAGGGCGGCCAGCCGCGACTCGGTGGCGGCGGCTCGCATTCCCTCCAGGCGGGCGATCTCCGGCAGCGCGAACGGCGCCTCCGCCAGATCGGCGTACGCCGGCCCGCGCCACAACCCGAGCGCACCGGTCAGATCGGCCAGGGCCGCGGCGGCGTGACCCCGGTCCAGCCGGTTGACGCCGTGCGCTACGAGCGCGGCGAACCGTTCCGCGTCGACCTGTTCGGGCGGCACCCGCAGGGCGTACCCGGGGCCCTCGCGGCGCAGCACCCGGCCCGGTGAGCGCGGCGGCCGGTCCGGTTCGAGCGCCCGCCGCAGCGCGGCCACGTAGCCGTGCAGGGTCGCCGCTCCGGCCGCCCGCCGGCCGTCGCTCCAGACCAGGTCCCGCAGCCGCTCGGCGGGCAGCATCCGTCCCCGCGCGACCAGCAGCGTGGCGAGCACCATGCGCTGCCGCCGGCCGCCGAGCGGCACGTCCGCGCCGTCGCGGTGCGCGACCAGGGGCCCGAGCACCGACAGCCGTACGTCGGTCATCCCACCCACCACCGTCGCGGCCAGCCGGGTCAGGCGGCCCGGTCGCCGAGTGCCAGGCAGATGTCGTCCTGCCGCCCGATTCCCAGTGTCAGCGCACGGGTGCCGTCCGGATCGACCGAGATCACGTGCAGTCCGTCGAGGATGTAGTAGCCGCGCCGGTAGTGGTCTCCGGGACGGAAGCCGAACCCGGCCGGCCCGACGATGGTGTAGCGCAGCCACCCGCCGTCGGGCCGGTACTCCAGCAGGCCGGAGCCGCCCGCGTCGCGGCGCACCGCCCGTCCGGTGTCGGCGTCGACGAACTCGACGGTCAGCGGGCCGGCGTACTCCTCACGCCGAACGGCGCCGGTGGCGTACCGGGCGAGCACCCGGACCCGGACGTCCTGGGAGACGACGCGGACTTGGAGCGGGAAGGAGCAGTAGCGGCCCGCAGGACCGGTCCAGTCCTCCTGGATCGATGGATGCCAGGGCTCGGGCCGACCGCTCGACCGGGCGGCCGGAGAGGCGTCGCGGTACGCGAGCACCGGGCCGGGCGGAGCGGCCACAAGGGCCGCGGACACGACGAGCATGCCGAGCAGGAACCGACCGACTGTCTTTCCGGGGCGCATGGCATCACCTAACCAGTAGAACACGATTAACCGGTGTGATGACACTGACTGGTTAGCGCGGCCGCGTCAAGGCACACTGTCGGCATGCACTGGGTGAACGTCGAGGGCTATCCGATGCCGATCCCGGTCGGCGGCCATCCCGCGCTGGAACTCTGCAACACCTGGGCCGGCTGGGCCGCGCCACCGAGCCCGGAACGGGACTGGCTGCGCGACTACGACCGGCTCGCGGTGTGGGCCGGTCACGTCGGGCTGCTCGCCCCGGCCGTCGTCGGCCGCCTGCGGGAGGCGGGCCGCCGCCGGCCGTCCGCTGCGGGCGAGGTGCTGGCGGAGACCCGGGAACTGCGTACCGCGCTGCACGACGTCCTGCTCGACCCGGACGACACCGGGGCCTTCCGGCGGGTCGCCGGGCCGGCCCGGGAGGCTGCCGCCGCATCCGTCCTGGAGACGGGCCCGGACGGGATCGCCCACTGGACGCTGCCCGACGACGCCGGGCTGCGCCTGCCGTTGCTGTCCGGTGCCCGGGCCGCCGCCGACCTGCTCACCTCGGCGGCCCGCACCGAGGTGCGCGCCTGTCCGGCCGCCGACTGCGGATGGCTGTTCCTGGACCCCCGAGGCCGGCGTCGCTGGTGCAGCATGGCCACGTGCGGCAACCGGGCCAAGGTGCGGGCCTACGCCGCCCGCCGCCACCCCGACTGACAGTCGCAGCCGGTCACGCAGGCCCCGGTACGGCTACCGTCCGGCCGGTCCGGCGATCGGGAAGCGGCCCTGACGCCACTGCCAGTGCCGGCCCGCCCGCATGTGGTCGATCACCGCGCGCTGGAGCACGGTGCGGCGCGGCAGCCGGTCCAGCGGCGTGCTGAGGCTGCGGAACACGAACCGCAGCACCTCGACGTCGCCGTCCGGCGTGTCCTGCTCCTGGTGGGGCTCCAGCGTGAACCGCCGCTGGAACCGGATGATGTTGGAGTCCTCCGGCAGGTATTCGCGCAACTGCGGGTCGAGCAGCCAGGAGCCGCAGGAGAACGCGGCGTACTGCTCGCCGGGGAAGTGGCGCGGGAAGAACGCGCGGGCCCGGTCCAGCGACGCGTCGACCGCCTCCGGGGTCAGCGGTCCCGAGTCCGGGATGTGCAGGCCGATCGCGCCGCCGTCGCCGCGCTGGTGCTGCAGTCGGCCCAGCTCGTAGAGGCCACCGCGCACGTGCAGCGTCAGCCAGCTCTGCATGACCGGCCAGCCCTCGCCGTTCATCCGCCGGTCGACAGCGAGGTTGTTGCCCAGGTCGGCGAGCGTCGCCCAGGACACGTCGTCGGGGACGCCGTGGTCGCGGTGGTAGGCACGCACGGCGTCGACCAGTGCGAGGTACGCGTAGACGTAGAGATGCCGCCAGGCCGGACCCCGGTCGCGGGGCAGCGCCGGGCCCGGGGTCAGCCAGGCGTGGCCGCCGAGGTCGGCGCGGACCAGGGCGGTCGAGCGGTCCAGCAGCCAGCGCAGCTCGGGAGTCCACAGTGGCGAGCCGGGCTCCGGCCAGGCCGCCAGGATCTCGGCGGCGTCGTCGGGGCGGACCGCGAGCCGGTCCAGCAGCGCGGGCGCGTCCGCCCGGGCGGGCAGCGGCGCGGAGGGCCGGTCACCGGCGAGCCGGTGCACCCGCTCGACCTCCTCCGCGGGCACGCCGAGCCGGCCGGCGACGTCATCGACATCCATGGCGGTGACGCTACCGGCCGGCGCCTGCCCCGACAGCCCCGTGCGGTGCTCAGCGCCGTTGCTGGCACGGCACGCAGAAGCGGGCCGAGGGCAGGATCTCCAGGCGGGCGGTCGGGATGTCCTGCCCACAGCGCTCGCAGACGCCGTACGTGCCCTCGGACATCCGCTTCAGTGCCTGGGCGGTGTCCGCGACGCCCTGCCGGGCGGTCTCGATCAGCCGGCGCAGCGTGTCCGGGTCGTGCCCGCCGTAGTCGGGCTGCCGCGTGTGCAGCGTCAGCTCGGTGAGCTGGTCGGTGTACTCGCCGAACTGCCGGTCCAGCAGTTCGCGCAGCGTCTCGGTGCGGTTGAGGGCGTGCGTCATGATCAGGCGCTCCTTTCCGGGCGGCGCTCGGTGTCGTGCGGGTGTCGCAGGGCCGAGATGGCGGCCATCCCGGCGCCGGTCAGCGCGGCGGTACGGGGTGACGCGGCGCGGTGCACAGTCGCGCCGAGCGTGGCGACCAGGCGGGCCGTCACGTCGGGCCGGGTGGCGCCGTCACCGATGACGATCGGGCCACGGGCCAGCGCGGCGCGGACCTGGGGCCGCAGCGCCGCGTCCTGACGCAGCTCGCGTACCAGACGGGAGGTGGTGTCGGCGAGCATGGCGGCGGTCGTCGCGTGGTTCAGGTCCCGGGTGCCGGCCTCGGCCCGCCGGGCGGCCACCACCCGGCCGTCCTCCAGCAGCGCCACCTCGGTGAGCTGGGCGCCGATGTCGGCGACGAGCAGGGTGCCGGCGGCGGCACCGGCGCCGATGGCGCCCGCCCGGACGCTGTCGAGGAACAGCAGCCGGGACGGCGCGAGCACGGCGGTGAGCACCCGGCGGGTCGCCTCCTGCTCGGCCGGCGCGGCGAGCACCGGACGGCAGGCCACGACCAGCGCGCCGACCGGCACCGGGGTGCGGTGGTCGCGCAGGATCTGCCGCAGCTCGGAGACGCAGGCCGGACCGTCGACGATCCGGCCGCGCCGCACGACCGGGCTGCGCAGGCCGTGGCCGAGCGGGACGCTCAGCGTCCGGCCCGGTCCCAGCCAGATCCGCAGCAGGCTGCTGCCGAGGTCCACGGCGAGCGGCGCCGCGTCGACTGTGACCGGCGGGCGGCTGCCGTGGGAGCGGCCGATCAGCATGCCGGTGCGGGCCGGAGGACGAATGGCTGTGACAGGGTGCGGCATACCGACCTCTTTCGGATCAGGGTGCCCAACGGGCGGTGGACGGTGCGGGGAAGGGGCGTGGCCGGGGCCGCAGGGCGTCGGATTCACTCGACGACGCCGGCGGCCGGGGGCTCAGACGCGCTTCTGGTCGCCGCTCGCAGATCGGGACGCGACGAGTCCGGCGAACACCGGTGGTGGAGCCATCGACGTGCGGGTCATGCTCACCACCTCCTCGCTGCTCGGGTACCGCCTCGGACCTCCAGCGTCGCCGGGAACACCACGCGCGGCAGTGCACGCCACCGGCCAACAACGAGCGCAATGATTGCCGGTGGCCGGAACCCGGATCCGCCCATACCCCGTGGCTATGGTTGACACATGGAGAACGCGAGCCCAGCTCGAACGTCCATCGCGTCGCCCTGACGCCGGCCGGCTCCGGCGGGCCCGCGGCGACCGCGTCCGAAGGAGGTCCCCGTGATCATCGAACGTACGACCCTCCCCGGCATCGGGGTCCGGCACACGCTGACCACGGAGGAGGGCCGCCGGATCGGCGTGATCGACTACCAGGTCGGCGGCCGGCGCGACGTCGTCCACGACGACCCGGACGACCCGGACCGCATGGTCACGCTCACCCTCACCCGTGACGAGGCGTCGGCCCTGGCCAACCTGCTCGGCTTCCCGGAGCTGGTGGCCGTACCGGCCTGAGACGCCGGTCACACCGGCCGCGGCCCCTACGCCGGCAGCGGCCGGCGGGGCCAGTCCAGCGCCCGCGCGCCGAGCACGGCGGCGTGCAACGTGAACCGGTCCCGCGCGTCGGCGGGGTCGTAGCCGCTCAACGCCCGGATCCGGGCCAGCCGGTAGGTGACGGTGCGCACCGACACGTGCAGTCGGCGGGCGGCCTCGGTGGAGACCTCGCCGCAGGCGAAGTACTCGTTCAGCGTGTCCAGCAGCGGCTCGGCGCCCCCACGCGCCTGGGCCAGCGGCGTCAGCACCGCCCGCACCAGGTCGACCATGGCGGGCTGGTCGCGCAGCAGCACCCGGTAGATCAGCAGGTCGTGCGCGTCGATCACCGACGCCTCGCTGTGCAGGCGCCGCGCCGTGGTCAGCGCCTCCCGGGCCTCCTCGTACGAGCGGGCGATGCCGTAGACGCCCGGGTGCGGGCGGCCCACCGCCACCTGCCACGGCCGGCCCCGCACCAGCCGGTCCAGCTCGCCGTGCATCAGCGTGCCCAGGTTGCCGGCCGGGCCGGCGCCGCGGCCCCGGTCGGCGGCCACCGGGTCCGCCGGGGCGATCACCACGAGCAGCCCCTCCTTGGTGGCCACCAGCACGTCCCGGTCACCGAGCCGGTCGAAGATGACCCGCTCCAGCGCGCTGATCGCCGCCTCCGTGTCCGGCAGCCGCCGTCCCGGCGCGGCCAGCGCGACCTGGTGCACCCGGGCCAGGTCCAGGCCGAACGGCTCGGCCCGCTCCACCAGCCCGCCCAGGTCGGAGTCGCCGCGCAGCAGGTCGTCGACGAGTTCCCGGCGCAGCGACTCCTCGCGCCGGACCAGTTCCCGGCGGGCCACCGCGTACCCCTCGGCGAGCGTGGCCACCGCGGTGTCGACCACGTGCAGGACGGCGTCGGCGGCCGCGCGGACCGCCTCGCTGTCGTCGGACCGGTCCAGGTGGGGGAGCTGCCGCCAGACGCGCCGCGCCGCGGACAGGTAGAGGCGTACCGCGCGGCCGGCGGAGATCCCCTGCTCGGCCGCGCGCCGGCCCAGCGCGCCGACCGCGTCGAGTTCGGCGCGGCGCGGGCGGCGGCCGGTCACCGCCGCGTCGGTCAGCAGCCGCAGGTAGTCGCCGAGCAGCTCCACCGGCACGTCGCCGGCGTCGGCGCCCGCCGCGCGGGCCACGTCGGCCAGCCACTGCTCGTCCTCGCCGCCCGCGACCGGTGCCGGCCGGCGGACGCTGTCGGTCATCGCGGTCTCCCCGGACGGGGCCGGCACCGGACGCCGGCCCACCGCACCAGCCTAGGCGGCGGGCCCGCGTGCGCCGCCGGTCATCCCCGCGACAGTGGTTCCGCCGTCGATCACCAGCGCCGGGCCGGTGCGCCGCCCGCCCCGGGCGCCGCGGGTCAGCAGCTGCGCCGTCCGTGCCGGGTCGTCGCCGGCGGCCACCTGATCGAGTACGCGCAGCCAGCGCTCCCCGTGCGCGTCGGTGAAGCCGGTGCCGACGACGGCGATCCGGCGGCCGGTGACCGGGCCGGGCGCGGCGCGTTCGCCCGGCTCCGTCGACCCGATCGCCGGTCCCTCGGGCACTCCGGCGGGTTCGGCGCGGCGTCCGGCGGCGACGACGAGGTCCGGCGAGCCGCACCGCACCGCCCGTACCGACCCGGCTCGGTCCACGTCGACGATGGTGGCGCGCAGGTGGCCCGCCGGGGCGAGGTCGCGGACCACCTTCTCCAGCGCGTCGACCAGGTGCGGCAGTGTGCGCCGTGGTCCGGCGGCGGCCCGGTGGAACGCCTGCTCGATCGCCCGGCGCCCGGCGGGCGTGTCGAGCGTGGCGCCGGTGACGGTGCCGAGCAGGACGCGCAGCCCGCCGCCGCGGACCGGGACGGCGGCGCCGATCTCCCCGGCGGTGCCGCAGATCGCCAGCGCGGCGCTCCCGGGACCGGCCGGCACGGTGAACACCGCGACGTCCGGCGGCGCGGCGGCGCGCGTCACGGTGGCGGTCCGCGTCCGGCGGCGAGCCCAGGCCAGGAACGGCACGGCGGCCAGGCTGGCCGCCGAGGCGAGCAGCGCCTGTGGATCAGTGCGGTGGCCGGGGATCACCGGTACGACGACCGACAGCGCGACCAGCACGCCCGCCCAGGCCGACACCAGCGCCGCCGTCCGGGGCCGGGCCGAGACGCCGAGCAGGCCGGGCAGCAGCACCCAGCCGACCGGCGTGCTGACCTCGGCGAGGCCCATCAGCATCGCGTTTCCGGTGGTGCCCGCCAGGGCGGCTCGCATCGGCAGCACGCCGACCACCCTATCGGGGCGCCCGCCGGACGCGACCGCTGTACCGGGCAGAGCAAACCTCACTCCTTACCCGAAGCAGAGCGGAGCCGACACGACACGTTCGCGTGATTCTCTCGACATACCGCCTCGCCGCATCGCCGGTTAGGGTTGACGTACCGCAGGTCGATCTTGAGGAGTGTGTGTGCTGGTTCTGGTGGCGGTCCATGCGTTCGCAGCCTTGACCGCCCCCGTGCTGGTACGCCTCCTCGGCAGGCGGGCTCTCTATCTGCTGGCGGCCGTCCCGGCGGCGGCGCTGATCTGGGCGGTGACCCGTACCGAACCGGTCCGCGCGGGCCGGCCCGTCGTCGAGACCGTCACCTGGGTGCCGCAGCTGGGTCTGGAACTCGCGCTGCGCATGGGCACGCTGTCCTGGCTGCTGGTGCTGCTCGTCGGTGGGGTCGGCGCCCTCGTGCTGGCCTACAGCGCGCGCTACTTCCGGTCCGACGATCCCGGCCTCGGCCGGTTCGCCGCGGTGTTCGTGGCGTTCGCCGGCGCGATGCTCGGCCTGGTCGTCTCCGACGACCTGCTGCTGCTGTACGTGTTCTGGGAACTCACCACCGTCTTCTCCTACCTGCTGATCGGCAGCGACCCGACCAAGCGGGCCAGCCGCCGCGCGGCGATGCAGGCCCTGCTGGTGACCACGCTGGGCGGCCTGGCGATGCTCGCCGGTTTCGTGATGCTCGGCCAGCACGCCGGCTCGTACCGGTGGTCGGAGATCGCCGGGAACCTGCCCGAGGGCGGCTACCTCACCGTCGCGCTGGTGCTCGTCCTGCTCGGCGTGACCAGCAAGTCCGCGATCTTCCCGTTCAGCTTCTGGCTGCCGCGCGCGATGGCCGCGCCCACGCCGGTCAGCGCCTACCTGCACGCCGCGGCCATGGTGAAAGCGGGCGTGTTCCTGGCCGCGCTGATGGGCCCCGCGGTGGGCCAGGCCACCGTGTGGCGCGGCGTCCTGCTGGCCGGCGGCCTGATCACCCTGTTCCTCGGCGGCTGGACGGCGCTGCGGCAGGTCGACCTGAAGCTGCTGCTGGCGTACGGCACCGTGAGCCAGCTCGGCCTGCTCATGGTGATCCTCGGCGCGGGCACCCGCGACACCGCGCTGGCCGGTGCCGCGATGCTGCTGGCGCACGCCCTGTTCAAAGCCACCCTGTTCCTCGTCGTCGGCGTCGTCGACCACGTCACCGGCACCCGCGACCTGCGGGAGCTCAGCGGCCTGGGCCGCCGCGCGCCGGTGCTGGCGGCGGTCGCCGGACTCGCCGCCGCCTCCATGGCGGGTCTGCCGCCGCTGATCGGCTTCGTGGCCAAGGAGGCCGCGCTCGAGGCGTTCCTGCACGGCGGCACGACCGAACTGCTGGTGCTCGCCGGAGTGGTGACCGGCTCGGCGCTGACCGTCGCGTACACCGCGCGCTTCCTCTGGGGCGCGTTCGCCGCCAAGCCCGGCGTGAAGGAGACCCGGCCGCACCGGATCGAGCCGGCGTTCATCGGCCCGGCGGCGGTGCTCGCCCTCGCCGGTCTCGCGGTCGGCGTCCTCGCCCCGGCGGTGGACCGGGTGCTGGCCCCGTACGCCGACCAGTTCCCGACCGCCGACCCCGGCTACCACCTGGCCCTCTGGCACGGGCTGACCCCGGCGCTGGGCCTGTCGGCGCTCGCGGTGGCGGGTGGCCTCGGACTGTTCCTGCTGCTGCACCGGCGCCGGCCGTACCTGCCGCGGCTGCCCTTCGACGGCGCCAGCGGCTACGACCGGCTGGCCGGCGCGGTCGACCGCGCGGCGGTGGAACTGACCGGCGCCACCCAGCGCGGCTCGCTGCCGTTCTACCTGGGCGTCATCCTGCTGGTCCTGGTCGTGCTGCCCGGCGGCGCGGTGCTCGCCGGCGCGCCGTGGGCCCGGCGGTTCCAGCTCTGGGACACCCCGTTGCAGGCCGTCGCCGGCGCGGTCATCGTCGTCGCGGCGCTGGTGGCCGCGCGCGCCCGCCGCCGGCTGACCGCGATGATCCTGGTCGGAGTGACCGGCTACGGCACGGCGCTGATGTTCATCCTGCACGGCGCGCCCGACCTCGCGCTCACCCAGTTCCTGGTGGAGACCGTCACGATCGTGATGTTCGTGCTGGTGCTGCGCCGGCTGCCGCGCCGGTTCTCGGCCCGCCCGATCCGCGCCACCCGGCGGTTCCGCGTCGCGCTCGGCGTCGCCGTCGGCGTGGTCACCGCCGGCATGGCGTACGTGGCGGCGGGCAGCCGGACCGCGACGCCGATCTCGGTCGGCTTCCCGGACGAGGCGGTCTCCTACGGCGGCGGCAAGAACGTGGTGAACGTGACGCTCGTCGACATCCGGGCCTGGGACACGATGGGCGAGATCGCCGTGCTGGTGGTGGCCGCCACCGGCGTGGCCAGCCTGATCTTCCGCCGCTCCCGCGCGCTGGACCTGCGCAGCGGCATCCCCGGCGCCGGCCGGCAGCAGTCGTCGCGCCCGCGCTGGCTGACCGGCGGCGCGACCTCCCGGCAGCAGTCGGTCATCCTCCAGGTGGTCACCCGGCTGCTGTTCCACGCCATCCTGCTGTTCTCGATCTACCTGCTCTTCTCCGGCCACAACGCCCCCGGTGGCGGGTTCGCCGCCGGTCTGGTCGCCGGGCTGGGGCTCGCCGTGCGGTACCTGGCGGGCGGGCGTACCGAACTCAACGGCGCCGCGCCCGTGGACGCGGGCCTGGTGCTCGGCGCGGGGCTGTTCGTCGCGGTCGGCACCGGCGTGGCCGCGATGCTGCTGGGCGGCGAGTTCCTGCAGAGCGCGACGCTCGACTTCCACCTGCCGTTGCTGGGCCACGTGCACTTCGTGACGTCGGTCTTCTTCGACGTCGGCGTCTATCTCATCGTGGTCGGCCTCGTACTGGACATCCTGCGCAGCCTGGGCGCCGAGATGGACCGCCAGGAGGAGGTCGACGAACAGGAGACCGGACCGGCCGGCGTACGGGAAGAGGAGCTGGTATGAGCCCGAACGTCCCCAACCTGGTCTACGTCGTGGTGATCGGCGTCCTGTTCGCCACCGGCGTCACCCTGCTGCTGGAACGCAGCCTCACCCGTGTCCTGATGGGGGTCATCCTGCTCGGCAACGGCGCGAACCTGCTGCTGCTCACCGGCGGCCGGGCCGGAGGCCCGCCGATCGTCGGCACCACCGCCCAGGAGGACATGTCCGACCCGTTGCCGCAGGCGATGGTGCTGACCGCGATCGTGATCACGCTCGGCATGACCGCGTTCCTGCTCGCGCTGGCCTACCGGAGCTGGCACCTCAACGGGCACGACGAGGTGCAGGACGACGTCGAGGACCGCCGGATCATGGAGCTGGCCGACCGGGACGAGGGCCCGGGCACCTCGGACTCGGACAACTTCGAGGCCGACGACGGCAGCCCCGAGGCCCGGGTGCTCGCCGCCGGTGAGGCGGAGGCCGTCCGATGACCTGGCTCGTCCCGCTGCCGGTGGTGATGCCGCTGCTCGGCGCCGCCCTCACCCTGCTGCTGGCCCGCCGGGCCCGCGCCCAGCGGTGGGTCAGCATCATCGTGCTCACCGCCACCGTCGCGGTGGCCGCGATGCTCCTGGTCCGCTCCTCGCTGGACGGCCCGCTCGTGGTGGAGGTGGGCGGCTGGGTGGCGCCGATGGGCATCGTGCTCGTCGCCGACCAGCTCGCCGCGCTGATGCTCGTGGTGTCCGCCTCGGTCACCCTGTGCGTGCTCGTCTACTCCATCGGGCAGGGCATGGCCGACGGCAACGAGGAGACGCCGCTGTCGGTCTACCACCCGACCTACCTGGTGCTGACCGCGGGCGTCTGCAACGCCTTCCTCTCCGGCGACCTGTTCAACCTCTACGTCGGCTTCGAGATCCTGCTGGTGGCGAGCTACGTGCTGCTGACGCTCGGCAGCACCGAGACGCGGATCCGGGCCGGCACCACGTACGTCGTGGTCAGCCTGCTCTCGTCGCTGATCTTCCTGGTGGCGATCGGCCTGGTCTACTCCGCCACCGGCACGCTGAACCTGGCGCAGCTCGCCGACCGCCTGGACGCGCTGCCCGACGACATCCGCCTGGTGCTGCAGGGCATGCTGCTGCTCGCGTTCGGGATCAAGGCGGCGGTGTTCCCGCTGTCGGCGTGGCTGCCGGACAGCTACCCGACCGCGCCCGCCCCGGTGACGGCGGTCTTCGCGGGCCTGCTCACCAAGGTCGGCGTGTACGCGATCATCCGTACCGAGACGCTGCTGTTCCCCGGCGGCCGCACCGCCGACCTGCTCATGGTGATAGCGGCGCTGACCATGGTGGTGGGCATCCTCGGCGCGGTGGCCCAGTCGGACATCAAACGGCTGCTGTCGTTCACGCTCGTCAGCCACATCGGGTACATGCTGTTCGGGGTCGGGTTGACCACCCCGCTCGGCCTGTCCGCGGCGATCTTCTACGTGGTGCACCACATCACCATCCAGACCACGCTGTTCCTCGCCGCCGGCCTGGTCGAACGACGCGGCGGCAGCACCGCGCTGGACCGCCTCGGCGGCCTGGCCCGGCTGTCACCCCTGCTCGCCGTGCTGTTCTTCGTGCCCGCGCTGAACCTGGCCGGCATACCACCGTTCTCCGGGTTCCTCGGCAAGCTCGGCCTGGTCCAGGCCGGCGTCGACGACGGCGGGTTCCTGGCCTGGTCGCTCGTCGCCGGGGGACTTCTCACCAGCCTGCTCACGCTCTACGCCATCGCCCGGGTGTGGAACCTCGCCTTCTGGCGGGCCCCGCACGCGGACATGCCGGAGCCCGGCGACGCCGACCAGGCGGCCCGCACCGACGGCGCCGAGCAGCCGCACGACGGCCCGGCGCCGGCCGGGGCGGTGCTGCCCCGGCTGATGACGGTGTCCACCGCCGCCCTCGTGGTGCTCGGCCTGGCGCTGACGGTGGTGGCCGGACCGCTGTTCGACATCAGCACCGACGCCGCCGACGACCTGTTGCGCCGTGCCCCGTACGTCGAGGCCGTGTTCCCGGAGGGACCGCCGTGACCAGTCAGCCGAAAGCGCCACTGACCCGCCGTGACCGCTGGCGCAACCGGGCCATCGCGGTGACCGGCCTGGTCACCGTCTGGGTGCTGCTGTGGGGCACCTTCAGCTGGGCCAACGTGCTCAGCGGACTCGTGGTCGCGGCCGTGCTGCTGGTGGTCTTCCCGCTTCCCCCCGTCACGTTCGCCGGCCGGATCCGGCCGGTGCCGCTGCTGCGGTTCGTGGTCCGCTTCCTGTACGACCTGGTGGTGGCGTCCGCGCAGGTGGCCTGGCTGGCCGTCCGGTCCGAGCACCCGCACTCGGCGATCATCGCGGTGCCGCTGCGGGTGAACACCGACCTCAACCTCACCCTCAACGCCGAGGCCCTGTCGCTGGTGCCGGGCAGCCTGATCCTGGAGGCCGACCGGAGCACCGGCACGCTCTACGTGCACGTCATCGGCATCCGCAGCCTCGACGAGGTGGAGCGCTTCCGGCAGGGCGTGCTGGAGCTGGAGGAGCGCATCGTCGCCGCCGTCGGCTCGGCCGAGGAGCTGAGCCTGATCCGCCGATCCGTACCCACCGGCCCGTCCGGGTCGGTCGACCTGGAAGGAGCACCGACGTGACCGTCATCGCCGTGATCGTCACCGCGCTGCTCGTCGCGGCCGGTGGGCTCACCCTCGTCCGCATCATCCGCGGGCCGTCGATCCTCGACCGGGCCGTCGCCACCGACGTGCTGCTCGCCGTCGCGGTCGCGGCCATCGCCACCGAGGCGGCCTACAGCCGGGACGCCACGGCGCTTCCGGTCCTGGTGGTCCTCGCCCTGGTCGGGTTCGTCGGCTCGGTGAGCGTCGCCCGGTTCGCGTCCCGGAGAAGCTCGAAGTGATGATCGACGCGATCCTGGACACCGTCGCCGGCATCTGCCTGATCGCCGGCGCCCTGCTCTGCCTCGCCGCGGGCATCGCGCTGGTCCGCTTCCCGGACGTGCTGTCGCGGATGCACGCGGCGGCCAAGCCGCAGGTGCTCGGGCTGCTGCTGGTGCTGCTCGGCTGCGCGCTGCGGCTGCGTACCGGCGTGGACATCACCACGCTGGTCCTGGTGGGCCTGTTCCAGCTCGCCACCGCACCGGTCGCGGCGCACATGGTCGGGCGGACGGCGTACCCGCACGACGACATCCGGCGCGATCTGCTGATCACCGACGAGCTGGCCGACCACATCGACCGGATCCGCGCGGACCGGGCCGGTGAGCCGGAGGAGACGTCGCCGGTCCACACGTCCTGAGACTCCGTACGAGCGCCGAGGCAGGGAGCCCATGAGCGGCACGGTCTACGAGAACGCCCGCATCCACACGCTCGACCCGGACCGCCCGTACGCCGAGGCGATGCTGGTCCGCGGCGAGCGGATCGTCGCCGTCGGTGACCTCGCCGAGTGCCGGGACCGGGCCGGCGGCGGCGCGCGCCGGGTCGACCTCGGCGGGGCGGCCGTGCTGCCCGGGCTGATCGACAGTCACATCCACGCGGCGTCCTACGTGCGCGGGCTGGACCAGGTGGACCTGCGCGGCACGGCGAGCCTCGACGAGGCGCTGACCCGGATCGCCCGGCACGCCGCCACACTGCCGCCGGACGCCTGGCTGTTCGGCGGCGGGTGGGACAGCAACAAGTGGGCCCGGCCGGTGCAGCCGACCCGCACCGACCTGGACCGGGTCTGCCCGGACCGGCCGGCGGCCCTGCCCAGCATCGACGGTCACACCATCTGGGTGAACACCGCCGCCCTGGCCCGCCTCGGCATCGACGCCACCACCCCCGACCCGGCCGGCGGGCAGATCGCGCGGGACGAGCACGGCGAACCGACCGGCATCCTGCGCGAGGCGGCGGCGGACGCGGCGTACGCGGTGGTGCGTTCCCCGCACGCCGGCGACCTGGTCGCGCAGTTGCGCACCCACCTGCCGCGGCTGCTCGCCGCCGGGCTGACCGGCATCCACGACCTCGACGGGCAGGACGCCCGCGCCGCCTACGAGACGCTGTACGCGCGCGGCGAGCTGCCGCTGCGGGTGCACAAGACGATCCCCGCGACGGCCCTGGACGAGGCGATCGACAGCGGCTGGGCCACCGGGGACGGCGACCGCTGGCTGAGCACCGGCCCGGTGAAGATCTTCACCGACGGCGCGCTCGGCTCACACACCTGCCTGATGACCGAGCCGTACGACGGGGAGCCCGGCAACCACGGCATCGCCGTCACCCCGGCCGAGGAGTTCGAGCGGCTGGTGGCGACCGCCGCCGGGGCGGGGATCGCGGTGGCCGCGCACGCCATCGGCGACGCGGCGAACCGGATGGTGCTGCGGGCGTACGCGCGCTGGCGCGAGTCGGCCGATCCCGGCGCGGTGGCGCGGCTGCGGCACCGGATCGAGCACACCCAGCACCTGCTGCCGGACGACGTGCCGCTGCTCGCCCGCTCCGGCGTGATCGCCTCGATGCAGCCCACCCACTGCACCAGCGACATCCCGCTGACCACCCGGATGCTGGCCGGCCGGGGCCTGGCCTCGTACGCGTGGCGCAGCCTGCTCGACGCCGGGGCGACAGTGGCGTTCGGGTCGGACGCCCCGGTGGAGGACCCCGATCCGTTCTTCGGCATCCACGCCGCGGTGACCCGCCAGCAGCCCGACGGCACCCCGCCCGGCGGCGTCGACCCGCACGAGCGGCTCGACCTGGACACGGCGTTGCGCTGCTTCACCGAGGCGGGCGCGTACGCCTCGTACGAGGAGCACCTGAAGGGCCGGTTGCGCTCCGGCATGCTCGCCGACTTCATCGTGCTGCCCACCGACCCGTACCGGGTCGACGCGGCGGAGCTGCGCGAGGTGACCGTGGCGCTGACAGTGGTCGGCGGCGTGGTCCGCTGGCAGCGCTGACCGTGTCCCGCCCGGACGCCGCTGTCCGGGCGGGACACGGCTCTCAGGCGCCCTTGACCCAGTCGAGGCTGAACCGGGCGAAGTAGATGCCGCCGGTGTTGCCCACCTCGTACAGGTTGCCGACCGTGCCGTCGGCCAGCACCGCCATCGTCGAGTACCCGGCGCCGCCGGGCTTGACCAGCGCCCGGGCCGGCCAGGTCGCGCCGTCGTCGGTGGACAGCCGTACGGTGAGGTCGTTGCGCGCGCTCGGGTGCGCGTTGTTGCTGAACAGCGCCGTGCGGGTGCGTACCGGCGCCCGGTTCGCGCCGACCTCGGCGGGCCGCAGGTAGGACATCTCGTCGGCGTTGCAGAGCGGGTCGGTCAGCACGGCGCTCGCCGTCGCCGGGCCGAACGTGGCGGCACCGTCGGTGGAGGTGGCGTAGAACCGGCTGCGGGTCGAGTTGTGCCGCATGTTCTGCACCACCGCGCCGGTGCCGCGCTCGATGGCCTTGCTCTCGTTGATGTTGCCACCGGCGGATCCGCCGCGCCGCCAGGTCGCGCCGTGGTCGTCGCTGTAGATGTTCGCGGCGTGGCTGGTGCCCGAGGCGTCCCGGTAGGCGATCGGCTGGATCAGGCGGCCGGTGCTGGTCTGGATGCCGTGGCCGGAGGAGAAGAACGCCTGCTGCCAGGCCGGGTCCTTGACCGCCGGGTTCAGCTCCACCGGAGCGCTCCAGGTGGCGCCGTTGTCCCGGCTGGTGATGTAGCGCAGGCGCATGCTGTTCGGGTCGTCGGCGGTGTTCAGGCCGGAGCCGCCGGACCAGAAGCTGATGCCGGGCCGGGGGGAGTAGGTGAAGAAGCAGTAGACGACACCGGTGGCGCGGTCGACGAGCAGGCTGGGGTCGCCGACGCCCTCGCTGGTGGTGGGCGGGGCGTGGATGACGCGGGGCTGCTCGAAGGTGCGCCCGCCGTCGGTGCTGCGGATCATCACGATCTGGATGTTGTTGGTGCCGCCGCCGAGGTCGTACGAGCCGTTGACCCGGGCGTCGGCCACGGCGATGACGGTGCCGTTGTTGGTGACGGCCAGGCCGGGGATGCGGACCGAGGCGACGGTGCCGTCGTAGCGGCCGTTCGCGCCGTTGAGGCCGCGGATCACGGTCTGCGTGGTCAGCAGCGTGGTGGTGGCGAGCTGCGGGTTGCCGGCGGCCAGGTCGCAGGAGGTGGTGCCGCGCAGCGTGGTGTCGAAGCCCGGCGCGGTGACCCGCAGCGTGTACGGGGTGCCGGCGCCGACGGTCCAGTAGTGCAGGAAGTTGCCACCGGCGGCGATGGTGCGGGTCCACGGCGAGCCGGTGCGTCCGGGCCAGGTGACTGTGAAGTCCCGGGCCGTCGTGGTGCGGTTCTCCAGGGCGAGCTGGAGGCGGCCGTTCGTGCAGTCGAAGCCGGCCAGCGCGGACATTCCGGTGCCGCAGTGGAAGATGCCGCTGGTGGTCTCGTCCAGGCCGGTCGGGGTCGTGGTGCGCAGCGTGTACGGCGTGCCGGGGGACAGCGTCCAGTACAGCTCGGCGTTGCCACCGGCGGCGACCGTGCGGGTCCACGGCGAGCCGGAGCGGCCCGGCCAGGTGACGGTGTAGGTCTGCGCCGTGGTGCTGCCGTTGTCGAGGTCGAGCAGCAGCCGGCCGGCGGTGCAGTCGGCACCGACGGTGGCGGTCACGCCGGCGGGGGCGGCGGCCTGGGCCGCGGTCGCGTGCAGTACGGAGAGGAGGGTGAGGGCGGCCACCGCGAGGACGGTTGCGCGGCGCGGTATGGCGCGGCGAGGGGACACGTGGTTCCTTCCGGACGGGGGAGGGGGAAATCGGACCAGCTATAAGACGTCAGATGTCCGATGTCTGCACGCTAGGCGGATTCACCCCGGCCCGTCAAGGATCGGTTCCGGTCGACGTCCCCGTCCGGCCCGGGGAGTCGTCAGCGGTCCGGCCCGGCCGTCTCGCCGAGCAGTGCCTCGCCCATCGCGGTGAGCCGGTGCAGCACCAGGTTGCCGTGCCGCTGGCTGGTGATCAGTCCGGCCTCGCGCAGGATGGTGGTGTGATGGCTGGTGGTGGCCGGCGAGATGCGGGCACGCCGGGCCAGCTCGCCGGTGGTGGCGCCGCTCGCGGCGGCGCGCAGGACCGCGACCCGGGTGTGGCCGAGCAGCGGGCCGAGCCGGCGTTGCGGGCCGGCCGGCGGCGTCGGTTCCGGTCGCTGCCGGCGCGCCGGGTAGACGAGCGTCGGCGGCAGGTCGGGGTCGGCCAGCGTGATCGGCGCGTGCCAGCAGAAGTACGACGGGACCAGCGTGATGCCCCGGCCGTCGAGATGCATGTCCCGGTCCTCGGGGTAGCCGTGCACGGACAGCACCGGCGGATCCCAGGACGTCTCCGGGCTCAGGTCGTCGAGGATCTGCCCGGCGCCGCTGTCGAGGACCCAGGCTCCGCGCAGCGCCCGGTCGCCGGAGACGGCGGAGGTGATCTGCGTCCAGTAGGGAGCGAGCGCGACCCGGAAGTAGGCGCGCAGCGCGTCGCCGAGGCCGTGCCGGGCGGCGAGCCGGCCGGCCGCCAGATCGCTCATCCACGCGCCGTCGACGGGCGTCACCATCCGCCCGAGTTCGGTGCGGATCCGCCGGGTCGGGGTGCCGAGCACCCGGTCGATCCCCTCGTCGAGGTCGGCGACCGGGCCGGGTGTGAGGAAGTCCGGGAAGTAGCGCTTGAGCGGCGCGACGGGCAGGAGCCGCTCGCGGACGACCGGGACGAGACCGGCGCGCTCCAGGTCCGGACGGATCTGCCGGTGCCACCGGGCGTAGCCCGCGTAACCGGCCCGGGTCTGGAGGCGGTGCAGGCTGCAGATGATCTCCCACAGTGGATCGGGCCGGGCCGCCAGCCGGGTGCTGCTGAGGTCCCCGGCCGTGAAGTGGATGCGTAGCGTCCCCATGACGCACAGTGTTCCGACGCGCGCCGCCGTACTCAGTCTCGTCCACGACATTGACGTATATCACTGTAAGAAGGTAAGGCGGGGCGGCAGCCGGACGGCTGCCGCCCCGCGGTGTCTCAGCCCGCGCTGCAGCTCGTGCGCCACCGGTGGGAGGCGATGTTGTCGTTGGCGTTCGCCATGTAGCCGTCCCGGTTGGAGCCCCAGGTGAACCAGGCCCCGGTGAGGTTGTCCCACGCGTCGCCGGCGCCGAGACAGGCGTACGCACCGGTGTAGTCGGGGTGGATGTAGAGGGCGACCGGCCGGCCGCCGTTCGAGTCGTTCCAGGCCGAGGACGCCAGGTTGCGCATGCTGGCCCGGTTGTTGTTGTCGCAGTTGGCGTTCTCCGCCGTGTTGATCGTGTCCCAGTTGTTGTCGGCGTTGTACCACCAGCACCACCGGCCCGCCCAGTAGGCGTCCTGGCTGACGTACAGGTAGCCGCTGCCCGCGGCGGCGCGCTGCGTCGCGTCCGCGTGCGGGGTCGGCCGGGGCGCGGCCTGGGCGGCGGTGGCGGTGAAGGCCAGCGCGGCTGCCGCCGCGGCCACTGTGGCCAGCGCGGACCGTAGTGCTCTCATGGTGTTTCCCTTCGGTCGGGTCCTTCCGTGGCGGGCCGCCACGGACGTCGTGGGGGTGGGTCAGCCGGCAGCCAGCACGGCGCGTGCCCGCGGCAGCGCGGCGGCCTCCAGGCGGAGCCGTTCGGAGACCTCGGTGCGGAACCGCCTGTCGAGGGCGCCCCGATGCTCGGCGTCGAGCCGCCGGGCGAGCGGGCCGAGCCCGGTCCGGGCCGCACAGGTCGCCTCGGCCACCGCCAGCCTGATCTCGCCGGGCGTGGCGGAGCCGGCTGCCGGCTCGGGCACCGACGCGCGGGCCGATGCCGGGTCGGCCACGTCGTGCCCGTCGGCGCGCATGCACCGCCGCCACGCCCGTACGCCGTCGGCGTAGCGGGGGTCGGCGAGCACCCGGCCGACGCGCAGGCCGGCCAGGTTGTCCGTGACCTTCGTGGCGCGGTACCAGCCGGGCAGGTCGCGGTAGAGCTGTCGCTCCGCCTCGGACGTGCAGCTGTGGCTGCTGCGGCGCAGCACGCCGCCGGCCGGCAGCGTCGCGCGCAGGGCGTCGGGCTCGCCGGGGTCGCCGTTGACCGCGCGTACGGCGGCGGCGCCGCGTTCCGGGGGCAGTTCCCGGACGTACCGGGCGTTCGGGTCGGCCGCCATCGCCTCCTGGAGGCGGCGTTCCAGGGCGCCGCCGTATCCGTACCGGCGGGCGTAGGAGACGTCGTCGAGGACGTACGGGAACTCGCGCAGCTCCGGCACCGGCTGCCGGGGAACCGGCCAGTAGCGGAACCCGCGACGCTGCATGCAGTCGCGGATCAGCACCTGCGTGGCGGCGTACCGCACCTCGGCGGCCGGGGCGGCGGCGGGCGGGACCGGCACGGCGGCGGCACTCGCCGCGGGCGTGCGGTGAGTCTCGGACGGCGGCGCGACGTCCGGGCGCGCGCCCAGTGCCCCGGCCACCGCCGCCGCGAGGGCGGCGGGGACCGCGACGGCGTACCACATTGACCGCGCTCGGCGCGACACCACCGCCATGACATGCACCTCGGCCGTCCGGGGCGCCCGATGCGCCCGTCAGAAGACAGCTTCGGCACGGGGCGTGCCCCGGGACAGAGACCTTCGATCAGGCTCGAACGACAGGTCCCGGCGTACGGCGGGTCAGGACTGCGCGGCGCGGGCGATGCTGGCCCGGATGGGCGCGTAGTGCTCGGCGACGGCCGAGCGCAGCGCCGTCGCGTCGGCGGCGGTGAGGGCGGCGACGATCGCCTGGTGCCGCTGGGCGGTGATGACCCGGTCCTCCGGCTCGGTCTGCAGTGTGGGTGCGACGATGGCCTGCACCTGCCAGAACGCCTCGGTCAACTGGACCAGCAGGTCGTTGCCGAGGGGTTCCATGAGCTTCAGGTGGAACGCGCGGTCGACGTCGAGGAAGTCCTCGCCCCGGGCGGCCCGGCTGTGCATCTCGTCGGCGAGCGCGGACAGCTCCGACCGGTGCTGCTCGTCGAGGGCGTCGATGACGGTGGCGGCCAGGCCCTGCTCCAGAGTCTGGCGGACGTCGACGACCTGGGCCAGTACGCGGTGGTCGTCCTCGCCGCTGAGCAGACCCCGGAACGTCAGGCTCTCCACCAGGGCGTTGAGGGACATCCGGCCGACGAACGTGCCGTGGCCGTGGCGTACCTCGACGATGTCGAGCGCGGAAAGGATCTTGACGGCCTCGCGGACGCTGGAGCGGCTGGCACCGACGGCCTCGCACAGTTCCGTCTCGGTGGGCAGGAGGTTTCCCGGCTTCAGGCGGTTGCGCAGGATGTACTCCTTGATCCTGGTGGCGACCTCCTGCCGGCGAGGGCTCGGCCGCTCGGCGCCGCGTAGCGGACTGGCGTCAATGGTCGTCATCTGCCCCTTGCCCTTCGTTCCCGAATCTGACACCCTCACCCTACCGGCATCAGACGTCAGACGTCATACACCTTATGCTTCACATCCCCGAGCGCGAGCGGTCACGCGAGCGCATGAAGAGCCTATGGAGGCAGCTACGTGAGCACCACCGGTAAGCCGTCGGGGAGCCGGCGCGTCCTGCGCGGCCGCGCCCGCTCCCTGGCCGTCGCCTCCCTCGCGGGGGGCCTCGCGGTCGCGCTGGCGGCCTGCAGTGGCGGTCCCGCCTCGACCAACGCCGTGGGCGACGGGAAGGGGGGCACGTCGATCGAGGCCACGCTGGCCTTCACGCTCTCCAGCGGTTTCGATCCCAGCAACGCCTCCTCGGCCGTGGCGACAGCGGTCAACCAGCACGTCTTCGAGGGCCTCGTCGACCTCGACCCGATCACGCGGGAACCCTACAACGCCCTGGCCAAGAGCGACCCGACCCCCGGGGCCGACGGCCGGACCTACACCGTGACGCTGCGTGACGGAGCGAAGTTCTCCGACGGCACCCCGGTCACCGCCGAGGACGTGGCCTGGTCCTTCACCCGCGTGCTCAAGCCCGCGGACCCGAAGGCGCCGCCGCTGATGCAGGGCTTCGTGTCGTTCCTCGACAGCGTCACCGCCAAGGACGCGACGACCGTCGAGTTCACGCTGAAGTACCCGTTCGCCCTGTTCAGCGAGCGGATCTCGGTCATCAAGGTCGTGCCCAAGGCCAAGACCGGTGACCCGGCCGCGGCCAAGGCGTTCGACACCGCCCCGATCGGCTCAGGGCCGTTCAAGGTGGACAGCGCGTCCAAGGAGTCCGGCGTCAAGCTGAGCAAGAACGCGAACTACAACGGCCCGCGCGCCGCCAAGGTCGAGACGATGACGTGGAACACCACCACCGAGGCGTCGGCCCGCGTGTCGGACCTGCAGGGCGGCCGGGTGCAGGCCATCGAGGCCGTGCCGTACCTGAACGTGGACTCGCTCAAGGACAAGTACACGATCGACGTGAAGCAGGCCTTCAACCAGGTCTTCCTCATGTTCAACAACTCCGCCGCGCCGTTCAGCGACAAGCGGGTGCGCCAGGCCCTGCACTACGCCATCGACAAGGAGGCGGTCATCAAGACCGCGCTCAACGGCTACGGCAGCCCGGCGACGAGCTACCTCGACGAGGGCAACAAGGCCTACCAGAAGGCCGCCACCGTCTACGACTACAACCCGGACAAGGCCAAGGCCCTGCTCCAGGAGGCCGGCGTCACCAACCTGTCGTTCCGGCTCGACACCACCGACAGCTCGGTGGTCAAGGACGTCGCCCCGCTGGTCATCGAGCAGTGGAAGAAGATCGGCGTCAACGCCACGCTGAACACCGTGCCGTCCTCGGCCATCTACGGCGACATCGTCCCCAAGGACACCTTCCGGGTGCTCATGGCCACCGGTGACCCGAGCGTCTTCGGCGTCGACACCGACCTGCTGATGCGCTGGTACTACTTCGGCGAGACCTGGCCGGGCCAGCGCTACCGCTGGAGCGACGCCGACCGCAAGGCCATGGGCGACCTGCTGGACAAGGCCGCGCAGACCTCCGACGAGACGGCCCGCAAGGCGCTGTGGAAGCAGGCCCTGGACATGGCGGCGGACCAGGTGCCGCTGTACCCGATCCTGCACACCAAGGTCGTCACCGCGTACGACCCGGCCAAGGTGGACGGCTTCTCCGGCGCCTCCACCACCGGCCTGTACTTCCTGGGCACCGGCCGGACCGGCTGAGCCCGCGCTCGGGGTTCCGGCCCCGCAGGCGTCCCGCCCGGCCCCACGTGACCCGTGCGGCCGGGTGGGGCGTCCCGGCGCCCCGCCACGAGAAAGAGAATCCATGCTGACCGTCCTGAACCTGGTCGCACGACGATTCCTGACGCTGATCCCCCTGGTGCTGGGCATCACGCTCTTCGTCTTCGTGATCATGCAGTTCTCCCCGATCGACCCGGCGTTGTCCGTCCTCGGTGACCAGGCCACGCCGGCGCAGGTCGAGGCGTTCCGCGCCGCCAACGGCCTCAACGACCCGCTGCCGTTGCGCTACCTGCACTTCCTCGGCGACCTCGTCCGCGGCGACCTCGGGATGACGTTCCCGCCGTCGGTCCCGGTCGCCGAGAAGATCGCCATGGCGCTGCCGCTGACCATCCAGCTGACCGTGCTCGGCGTCGTCGGCGCGCTCGTCATCGCCCTGGCCCTCGGCATCCCGGCCGCCCTGTACCGGGACCGCTGGCCCGACCAGGTCATCCGGATCGTCTCCATGGCCGGCATCGCCACGCCCTCGTTCTGGCTGGCCCTGCTGTTCATCCAGGAGTTCTCCGTCCGCCGCCCGATCTTCCCGACCGGCGGCTACGTCAACCCCGCCGACTCGGTCGGTCTGTGGTTGCAGTCGCTGGCCATGCCCGCGCTGGCGCTGGCCGTACCGGTCGGCTGCTCGCTGGCCCGCATCGTCCGGACGTCGATGGTCGAGGAACTCGACAAGGACTACGTCCGCACGGCGATCGGCGCCGGACTGCCGCCGCGTGTGGTGGTCGGCCGCAACGTGCTGCGCAACGCGCTGGTCAATCCGCTCACCGCGCTCGGCCTGCGGATCGGCTACCTCATCGGCGGCACCGTCGTCATCGAGGCCATCTTCTCGCTGCCCGGCATGGGCACCCAGATCATGAGCGCCGTCCAGCAGAACGACACCGCGCTGGCCCAGGGCACCGTCCTGACCATCGCGCTCTGCTTCGTGCTGGTGAACCTGGTCGTCGACATCCTCTACCTCTTCGCCAACCCCCGACTGCGCGGAGGCCACTGATGCGCCGGTCCCTCACCACGCGGCTGTCCCGCCCCGGCATGGCCTTCGCCCGGCTGGGTGTCGCGGCCCGGTTCGCGCTCGGCTTCGTCGCGCTCATCGTCGTGGTAGGCGTGCTGGCCCCGCTGCTGCTGCGCCACGACCCCACCCAGACCGGGCTCGGTCCGGCGCTGACCGGCCCGAACGGCGACTTCTGGTTCGGGCTGGACAAGCTCGGCCGCGACGTGTTCTCCCGGCTGGTCGCCGGCACCCGGCGCTCCCTGATCGTCGGCTTCGGCGCGGCCGGCATCGCGCTGGTGGTCGGCGCGATCCTCGGCGCCGTCGCGGGAAGCAGCCGCACCGTCGTCGACGAGATCATCATGCGCTGCCTCGACGTGGTCATGGCCTTCCCCACGATCGTGCTCTCCGCGCTGCTGATCATCTCGTTCGGCAAGAACAGCCTGCTGGTCCTCGTGATCGCGATCGGCTTCGTGTTCACCCCGTCGGTCGCGCGCATCGTCCGCGCCAACGTGCTGTCCCAGTACGGCGAGGACTACGTGGCCGCCGAGCGCATCATCGGCGCCCGGCGACCGCACATCCTCTGGCGGCACGTCCTGCGCAACTGCGCCGCGCCGATCCTCGTCTTCGTCACCGTCATGGTCGCCGACGCGATCGTCTTCGAGGCGTCGCTGTCCTTCATCGGCGGCGGCCTCGCCCCGCAGGAGGCGGCCTCCTCGTGGGGCTCGGTGATCGCGTTCGGCAAGGAGATGGTGCAGATCGGCGGCTGGTGGGCCACGTTCTTCCCCGGCCTGCTGATCCTGCTCACCGTGCTGGCGCTCAACGTGCTCTCCGAGGGCATGTCCGACGCGTGGGCCGCACCGGCGGCGCGCCGCGCCACGTCCACCACCAGCGGTGACGCGCTGGAGCAGGCGCAGCCCGGCACCGGTGAGGTGGTCGAGCTGCCCGGCCTCGCCGAGGCGGCGCGGCGGCTGCGCGAACGCGCCCGCCCGCTGCCGCAGGGCCGGCCCGTCCTTCAGGTCAGCAACCTGTCCATCGGCTTCGAGGGCCGCCACCGCGGCGTGGACATCGTCGACGGGCTCTCCTTCGACGTCCGCCCAGGCGAGGTCGTCGGCCTGGTCGGGGAGTCCGGCTCCGGCAAGTCGCTCAGTGTCCTGGCCGTGATGGGCCTGCTGCCGAAGGGCGCCCGGGTACGCGGCGAGATCCGCTTCCAGGACACCAACCTGCTGACGCTGAACGCCAAGGGCCGCCGGGCCCTGATGGGGCGCGAGATCGCCATGGTCTACCAGGACGCCCTGTCGGCGCTGAACCCGGCGCTGCGCGTCGGCGCCCAGCTCGCCCAGATGATCCGGCGCGGCGGCACCCGCTCGGCCGAGGAGCTGATGCGGCTGGTCGGGCTGGACCCGCAGCGCACGCTCGCCGCGTACCCGCACGAGCTGTCCGGCGGGCAGCGGCAGCGCGTGGTGATCGCCATGGCGCTGTCCCGCGACCCGAAGCTGATCATCGCCGACGAGCCGACCACCGCGCTCGACGTCACGGTGCAGGCCCAGGTGATGAAGCTGCTGCTGGACCTGCGCGAGCGGCTCGGCTTCGCCCTCATCCTGGTCAGCCACGACCTCGCCCTGGTCAGCGACGTCTCCGACCGGGTCGTGGTGATGTACGGCGGGCAGATCGTGGAGACCGGCGTGACCGCCGACGTGATGGAGGCGCCCGCCCACCACTACGCCCGCGGGCTGCTCGGTTCCGTCCTGTCGCTGGAGACCGGCGCGGAACGGCTCACCCAGATCCGCGGCGTGGTGCCGTCACCGGCCGACTTCCCGAAGGGCTGCCGGTTCTCCGACCGCTGTCCGATGGCGACCGAGATCTGCCGGGACACCGCGCCCGCCCTGGAGGGCACGGACGGCCACGGGTACGCCTGCCACCACCCCGCCGTCACCGTCAGCGAGAAGGAGCCGGCCCGATGAGCGCCACCGCCGAGCACCGGCCGATCGCCGAGCTGAGCGACGTGCACGTGGTGCACGCCGCGCGCGGCGGCGGCATGTTCAGCCGGGACAAGGTCTACGCGCTCACCGGCGCCGACCTGGTGATCCGGGCCGGCGAGACGGTCGGCATCGTGGGCGAGTCCGGCTGCGGCAAGTCCACGCTCGCAAAGGTGCTCGTCGGCCTGCAACGGCCGACCAGCGGCACGGTGTCCTTCGCCGGCAAGGACGTGTGGTCGATGAGCACCGCCGAGCGGCGCGAGCACATCGGCGCGGGCGTCGGCATGATCTTCCAGGACCCGGCCACCTCGCTGAACCGCCGCATGCCGGTACGCGACATCCTGCGTGATCCGCTGGACGTGCATCGCCGGGGCACCCGGCAGCAGCGCGAGCAGCGGGTGGCCGAGCTGATGGCCCTGGTGGGCCTGCCGCGCTCGGTCGCCGACGTGCTGCCCAGCCAGCTCTCCGGCGGCCAGCGTCAGCGGGTGTCCATCGCCCGCGCGCTGGCCCTGGAACCGGGACTGGTCATCGCCGACGAGCCGACGAGCGCGCTCGACGTGTCGGTGCGGGCTCAGATCCTGAACCTGCTGCTGGACCTCAAGGACCGGCTCGGGCTGGCCATGGTGCTGGTCTCGCACGACATCCAGACCGTCAAGCGGGTCAGCGACCGGGTCGTCACCATGTACCTGGGCCGGATCGTCGAGCAGACGCCCGCCGACCTGCTGCCCGAGGGCGGCCGGCACCCGTACACCCGGGCGTTGTTCTCGGCCACGCCGGGCCTGCTGTCACCGATCGAGCCCATCCCGCTGGTCGGACCGGTCCCGTCGGCCACCCGGCCGCCGAGCGGCTGCCCGTTCCGGACCCGCTGCTGGGCCGCCACGGACGGCTGCGCCGTGGACATGCCGGCGCCGCGCCCCGCCGAGGGCGAGGGCCACGAGTTCCGCTGCCACCACCCGGTGCCCGCCGGAACCGCGAACACCGAACTGGTCGCGCTCGCCACCCCGGCGGCCGGCCGCACCACATCTGAGTCTGTCGAGGAGAACCTGTGACCACCCCAGCCCCGCGGTTCGCCGGAGTCGTGCCGCCGGCCGTGACCCCCCTGACCGAGGAGGGCGAGGTCGACGTCCGTTCCCTGGAACGGCTGGTCGAGTGGCTGCTCGACGCCGGTGTCGACGGCATCTTCGCCCTCGGCAGCTCCGGCGAGACGGTCTTCCTCACCGACCGGCAGCGGGACCTGGCCCTGGAGACCATCGTGAAGACCGCCGGCGGCGCCGTGCCGGTCATCGCCGGCTGCATCGAGCCCACCACCCGCCGGGTCGTGGAGCGGGCCGAGGCGTCCACCCGGCTGGGCGCGGACGGCCTGGTCGTGACCGCGCCGTTCTACGCCATCGTCGGCCCGCACGAGATCGAGCGGCACTTCCGGGCGGTCGCCGCGGCGGTCGAGCTTCCGCTGCTGGCGTACGACATCCCGGTCTGCGTGCACAGCAAGCTCTCCGTCGACCTGCTGACCCGGCTCGCCGCCGAGGGTGTGCTGGCCGGCGTCAAGGACTCCAGCGGCGACGACGTCGCGTTCCGCCAGCTCGCGCTGGCCGTCGCCGAGCGCGCGCCGGAGCGCGACTTCAGCCTGCTCACCGGCCACGAGGTGGTGGTCGACGCGATGATGCTCGCCGGTGGCTCCGGCTCGGTGCCCGGACTGGGCAACGTGGACCCGGCCGGATACGTGCGGCTGCACCGCGCCTGCGTGGCCGGCGACTGGGCCGCCGCCCGGCGGGAGCAGGACCGCCTGACCCGGCTGTTCCGCATCGTCGACGCGGCCGACCCGGCCACCTCGGCGGGCGCCACCCGGGGCGTCGGCGCGTTCAAGACCGCCCTGGCGCTGCTGGGTGTCATCGCCGGCAACGCGGTGTCGCTGCCGCTGCGGCCGCTCGACGCCGCCGAGACGGGCCGCGTGCGTACCCAGCTGGAACTGGCCGGGCTGCTCTGACCATGCCCGACCTGAGCACCACGGGCGCCGCCGACCTGGTCGCCGCGCTCGACATCGGCGGCACCAAGACCACCGCCGCCCTGGTCACCGCCGGGGGAGAGGTCGTCGGCCGGCGCACCGCGCCGACGCCTGGTCGCTCCGGTGCCGCCGCGGTGCTCGACACCGCCGCCGGCCTGGTCGAGAAGCTGCGGGCGGACGCGCCGGGTGCCGTACGGGCGCTCGGCGTCGGCAGCGCCGGGGTCATCGACAGCACCTCCGGCCTGGTGCTGTCCGCCACCGACGTGCTGACCGGGTGGACCGGCACGGACCTGCGCGGCGACCTGAGCCGGCGCCTGGGCGTGCCGGTCACCGTGATCAACGACGTGCACGCCCACGCGCTGGGCGAGGCACGTCACGGCGTCGCGGCCGGCTACGACACGGTGCTCTACGTCGCCGTGGGCACCGGCGTCGGCGCGTCGTTCGTCCTCGGTGACGCGGTGCTCGCCGGCGCGCACAGCGCCGCCGGGCACGCGGGGCACCAGCCGTCCCCGTACGCCGGAACGCTTGCCTGCACCTGCGGCGGGCGCGGGCACCTGGAGGCGATCGCCGCCGGTCCCGCGCTCGCCGCCGAGTACGTCCGGCGTACCGGCCGCCCGGTGGCCGACCTGCGGGCCGTCGCCGCGCTCGCGGCGGGCGGCGACGAGACGGCCCGGGAGGTCGTCCGGCTGGGCGGCGCGGCCGTCGGTTCCGCCGTCGGCGGCCTGGTCAACGTGCTCGACCCGGCCGCCGTGGTGGTCGGCGGCGGCGTCACCGGCCTCGGTGAGCCGTGGTGGCGGGCGCTGCGCGACGCGGTGCCCGCCGAGACGCTGCCCGGCCTGGCCGGCGTACCGGTCCTCGCCTCCACCCTCGGCCCCGACGCGCCGCTGCTCGGTGCCGCCTCGCTCGCCTGGAAGGTCTCATGAACGCGCTCGTCGACCAGCTCCGTCACCGCCTGGTGGTCTCCTGCCAGGCGTACCCGGGTGAGCCGATGCGCGACCCGGACACCATGCGCCGGGTCGCGCTCGCCACCGCACGCGGCGGCGCCGCCGGCATCCGCGCGCAGGGGCTGGCGGACATCGCGGCCATCCGCGCGGCGGTGAACCTGCCGCTGATCGGGCTCTGGAAGGACGGCGACGACGACGTCTTCATCACCCCGACGCTGGAGCACGCGCTGGCAGTCGCCGACGCCGGGGCGCACGTCGTCGCGCTCGACGGCACGTCCCGGCCCCGGCCGGACGGCCGTACGCTCGCCGAGACGATCGCGGCCGTGCACGAGCGCACCGGCGCGCTGGTGATGGCCGACTGCTCCACGTTCGACGAGGGCATCGCTGCCGCCGCCGCGGGCGCCGACCTGGTCGGCACCACGCTGGCCGGGTACACCGCGTACACCACCAAGGGCGACGGGCCGGACCTGGACCTGGTCGCCCGACTCGCCGCCGCGGTCGACGTCCCGGTGGTCGCCGAGGGACGCATCCACACGCCGGAGCAGGCCGCGCAGGCGCTGCGGGCGGGCGCGTGGACGGTCGTGGTGGGCACCGCCATCACCCACCCGAGCACGATCACCGGCTGGTTCGCCTCGGCCGTGCAGGAGGCCGCGTCGTGCCGCTGACCGACCTCGACCTGGCCGGCTGCCTGGCGTACCGGCCGGAGCTGGACGTGCCGGCGGACCTGGACGTGTTCTGGGCGCGCACGCTCGACGGCGGCGACCCGGAGCGGGCGGTCTACGAACCGGTCGACACCGGCCTGACCCAGATCCGGACGTACGCCGCCACGATCCCCGGGTTCGGCGGCGAGCCGGTACGCGGATGGCTGCACATGCCCGCCGGGGCCGACGGGCCGCTGCCCTGCGTGGTCGAGTACCTCGGCTACGGCCGGGGCCGCGGCCTGGCGCACGAGAAGCTGTTCTGGGCCGCTGCGGGCTTCGCGCACCTGATCATGGACAGCCGGGGCCAGGGATGGAGCGCCGCCACCGGCGGCACCCCCGACCCGCACCCCTACCCGGCCGGCACCGTGCCCGGCTTCCTCACCCGGGGCGTCGACGACCCGGCGGAGCACTACTACCGGCGGCTGATCACCGACGCGGTGCGCTACGCCGAGGCCGCCCGACGGCACCCGGCCGTCGACCCGGCGCGGGTGGCGGTGACCGGCTTCAGCCAGGGCGGCGGCCTGGCCCTCGCGGCCGGCGCGCTGTGCCCCGACGTCGTGGCGGTCATGCCGGACGTGCCGTTCCTGTGCGACATCCGCCGGGGCGTGCGCGTCGCCGGCCCGGACAGCCCGTACGCCGAGGTGGTCGAATACCTCGCGCTGCACCGCGACCGCGCCGACCGGGTGTTCCGCACGCTGTCCTACCTGGACGCCGCCGTGCTCGCGCCGCGCGCGACCGCTCCGGCGCTGTTCTCCGTCGCGCTGCGGGACCAGGTCTGCCCGCCGTCGACCTGCTTCGCCGCCTACCACCGTTACGGCGGCGACAAGGACGTGCGGGTGTACGAGTTCAACGACCACGAGGGTGGCGAGGCCGAGCACCAGCGCGAACAGCTCACCTGGCTGCGCGGGGTCCTGGGCGCCTAACGCGCGCGTTCCACCACGTAGTCGGTCAGCTCCAGCAGGAAACGGCCGTCCTCGGTGTCGGCCGCGGTGCCCAGCGCCCGCTCACCCGCACGCCGGGCGGCGAGCGCGAGTTCCCGGGCGCTGCGCCGCGCCGACTCCACGCAGTCGTACGCGAGCAGCCTGCCGTGCAGCCAGCGCACCTCGGCGGCGGTGCGCTGCGCCCGGGTACGGCTCAGCAACCGCACGAGCCGTTCGCGTTCCTCCGGCGTGCACCGTCGCATGAAGTCGATCAGGATCAGCGTGCGCTTGCCCTCCCACAGGTCACCGGCGATCTCCTTGCCGTACCGGGCGTAGTCGCCGGTCAGGTTGAGGGCGTCGTCCTGGATCTGGAACGCCGCACCCAGGTACCAGCCGTACCGGTCCAGCACGTCGACCGCGCTCTCCCTGCCGGTCGCCGCGAGGATCCCGGTGCGGCACGGATAGATGCACGTGTACCAGGACGTCTTCTTCAGGCACATCCGGTAGTAGTCGTCCGCGTCCAGGTCGCACACGTTGTCGCGGATCCAGCCGATCTCGATCGCCTGCCCCTCCAGCGAGTGGCGCATCATCAGCTCGGTCTCGGTGAACAGCCGCCACGCGATCCCGGAGCCGAGCGCCGCCCGGTTCGCGGCGAGCCGCCGCAGCGCCAGCAGGTTGGTCATGTTGCCGACGTTCAGCGCCACGCCGACGCCGTACTCGGCGTGCAGCGTCCGCCCGCCGCGCCGCTGCTCGCTTTCGTCCTGGATGTCGTCGTGGATGAGGAAGGCGTTGTGGAACAGCTCCACAGTCACGGCGGCGTTGAGGCCCACCGCGTCGCCGCCGCCGAACGCCCGGCACGTGGCCAGGCACAGCGCGGCGCGCAGCCCCTTGCCCCAGCGCCGGGGGTATTCCGCGACCAGGTCGTAGAGGTATCGCGGGCCGCCCTCGGGCACGTCGTCGAGCAGCGCGCCGAGGGCGAGCCCGCGATAGCGCTCCAGCATCCGTTCGACGTGCCCGCCGGCCACCCCGGCGGTCGGCGCCATCGCGCGGCTACCGGTCCGCCGGCCGCTTCGGGGCCGGCGACGCGAGCCGGTCCGCGAGCCCGTTGGCGACCTCGGGGGCCAGCCGCGCCAGATTGAGTACGGTGTCCAGCGCGTCGTGCGCGTCCGAGGTGTACCGCCGGATCACCTCGCCGCGCTGGTCGTCGGCCATCTTCAACTGCCCGACCACGGTGTCGATGAGGGCGTGCCCGTCGGTGCGGACCCGCGCGACCAGTTCGTCGAACGCCTCCGGGTCGACCCGGCGGCTCTCGGTCAGCTTCTCCTCGAGTCGCCGTGCGCCGGCCAGCCCCGCCGCGAGTTCCTCCTCCAGCACCGTGGCCGCGTGGGTCACGGTCTCCGAGGTCTCCTCGGCCACCTTCTCGAAGCGCTCGTTCACGCGCTCACGCTCACCATTCGCCATGTGCGCAGTCTCGACCCGGCCGCGAACGCAGGCCAGGCATGTGTCCAGATGGTGACTCACCGTGACAAGATTCGGATCCTTCACTGGGTACGGGTACTCAGCGCATCACCGTCCCATCGCTCATGTGTGGACGCTGCCGCGTCGACAGGATGCTTCTCATGGCCGAGACGCTGCACCGACACGCCGCTGCACGTACCGTCGACACGCCCCTGCCCGCCGAGGCCGCGCTGGCCCCCGCCGGCCGCGCGGTCGCCGCGCTGGCCCGGCTCGTCGCCCACCACCCGGCCGGCTGGCGGTGGCTGGCCCGGCGCCACCACCCGGTCCTCGACCGGCTCGCCGCCGCGAACGCGCGGTCGACCTGCGTGCGGGCCGCCCGGCGGGTGCCCGCCTACCAGGCGTTCCTGCGGGCCCGCCCGGGCGGCCTGCGCCGCCGGCTGCGGGACTTCCCGGAGACCGACAAGCGTGGGTACGTCATGGCGTACGACACCTCCGCCCGGTGCCGGGACGGGCGGCTGCCGGAGCGCGGCGTGGTGGTCGACGAGTCGGCCGGCTCGTCCGGGCGGCCGTTCAACTGGCCGCGCGGCGAGCGGGAACTGCGGGCGGTGCACCGGGACATCGCCGGCTACACCGGACTGGCGTTTCCGATGCGCCGGCCGTTCGTGATCAACGCGTACTCGATGGGCGCCTGGGCGACCGGCACCACCACCGGCGCGGCGATGGCCCGGATCGCCACCGTGAAGAACACCGGACCCGACCTCGGGAAGATCGTCGACACGCTGCGCGAGTTCGGTCCCGGCCACGACTACCTGGTGACCGCCTATCCGCCGTTCCTCAAGCACCTACGGGACCGGCTCGACGCCGAGGACTTCCAGTGGTCGCGGTACCGGATCTTCGCCAGCTGCGGCGGCGAGGGCATGACCGAGGCGCTGCGCGACTACCTGGAGCAGCGGTTCGTGCGGGTGCGGTCGGCGTACGGCGCGTCGGACCTGACCATCGGTATCGGCGCGGAAACCCGGTTCACGGTGTGGCTGCGGCGGCGGCTGCGCACCGACGCGGGGCTGCGCGCGGAACTGCTCGGCCGCGGCGAGCAGCGGCTGCCGATGGTGTTCCAGTACAACCCGTTCGCCACCTACCTGGAGACCAACGAGCGGCGGGAACTGCTCTGCACCGTCACGAGCCCGCACGTGCTCCAGCCGCGGCTGCGCTACAACGTGGGCGACGAGGCGCTGCTGGTGCCGTACCGGCGGATCGTCGAGCTGGCCCACGCCGACCCGGTACGCCGCGCCGAGTTCCGTACCGCGGTGGCCGAGGAGCGGATGACGCTGCCGCTGCTGCTGTTGTTCGGCCGCAGCGACTCCACCGTGTCCTACCTGGGCGCGAACCTCTACCCGCAGGACGTCGAGTACGGCCTCTACACCGGCAACCCGTACGCCGCCGAGATCAGCCGGTTCTGCCTGACGCTGCACGAGGACGCGGCGCTGGAGACCCGGCCGGTGATCCACGTCGAGCTGCGCCGCCCGCTGGACACCGCGGTACGCGCGGCGCTCGCCGACGCCTGCCGCGACGGGGTACGCGCGCACCTGACCTCGGTGTCGCGGGACTTCGCGCAGTCCCTGGTGGAGGACCCGACCGCCGGTGACCTGCGGGTCCAGCTGCACGAACCGGACGGCGGCCCGTTCGCCGCCATGCAGAAGATCAAGAACGTCTACCTGGTGAGGTGAGTGATGCGTACCCGTGACTTCTCCCGCGCCCCGGCCCAGGCCCGCGCCGGCGCCATGTTCATCGGCGGCACCCGGTACGCGAACCCGCTGGTGCTGCTGCGCCTGGCCCCCGACTGGATCCGGATGGTGCGCGACATGCGCCGGATGTCCGGCTACTGCTGGCACACCGTCTACTGGCAGTTCCCGCTGACGCTCGGCACGATCGCGTTCTTCACCGACCGGGACGCGCTGCTGCGCTTCGCCCGGACCCGGCACCACCGCAAGCTGATGATGTGGCTGACCGACGGCACCCGTAACGCCACCGCCGGGTTCATCCGGCTCTACACCGCCTCCCCGGACGGCTACTCCAACGGCGCGTGGCGGGCCGAGGACGGCGCGATGGGCCACATCGAGCAGTTCACGCCGCTGGGCGCGGAGACGGCCGGACCGGCGGTGCGCCGGTGACCGGCCACCGCTTCGAGCGCGTCACCGGCCGGCGCGGCCTGCGCGACTTCCTCACGCTCACCGACCGGCTGTACGCGGACGAGCCCCGGTACGTGCCGACGCCCCGGCAGCAGATCCACCGCTGGTGGCGCGACGGCGTGCCGATGTACGTGCTGCGCGACGCCACCGGTGCGGTGGTCGGGCGGACCACGCTGCACACCGACGCGGACCTCGACGCCAAGCTGGGCCGCCGGTGCCAGCTGTTCGGGCTCACCGAGTTCACCGCGCCGGCCGCCGGGCCGCTGTTCGACGCGATCACCACGCACGCCACGCCCGGCCGGGATCTGCTGTTCGGGCCGGTGGCGCTGCTGCCCAACCAGGCCGGCGGCGTGATCACCTCCGGGTACGACGACCGGGGGTTCGTGGACAGCGCGTGGAACCCGCCGCACTACCCGGACGCGTACGAGGAGAACGGGTTCACCGGGCGGTTCGTCTCCGACACCTGGATCTGCCCGGTCCCGCGGCCGGCCGGACCGGCCCCCGGCCCGGGTGTCGAGCCCGACGGCGCCCGGCTGGAACTGCACCGGGGGAGCACCCGGCGGCTCGACGAGCAGCTCGGCCTGCTGCGCGGGATGCTCAACGACTCCTTCGCCCAGCTCGGCTACTACACGCCGGTCTCGGCGGCCCAGCTGCGGCGGCAGACCGACGGGCTGGCGTATCTCCTGGACGAGTCACTGCTGCTCTACCTGACCCGTGACGGGCGTCCGGTGGCGTTCGTGCTGTGCGTGCCGGACATCAGCGACTTCCTGGTCGCGGTCCGCGGCGACCTGAACCCGGTCAACCAGCTCCGGCTGCTGGCGAGCCGCCGCCGGTACCGCCGGGAGGCGGTGCTGATCGTCAAGGGCGTGGTGCCGGAGTTCCAGGGGCGCGGCTACCAGCGGCTGCTGTCCGAGCACCTGCACCGCAACCTGCACGCCGGTGGCTACACGGCGCTGCGCAGCACGTACGTCGGGCGGGACAATCCGGCGTCCGCGGCCCAGTACCGGCGCCTGGGTGGACGCCCGCTGCACGGCTACACGTTCTACGCCAAGGAGCGGTGAGCATGGACCTCGCCGCGTTCCACGCGCTGGAGCCGCTGTGCTGGCGGGCCCCGAGCGCGCACAACACCCAGCCGTGGCGGCTGCGCTACGAGCGCTGGGCGATCACCGTCGGCTGGGATCCGGCCGACGCGCTGCCCGCGGGCGACCCGACCGGGCGGGACCTGCGGCTGTCGCTGGGCGCGTTCGTGGAGACCTGCCTCATCGTCGCCGCCGACGCGGGGCTGCGGCTGGACTGGGCCGCCGACCACGACGAGTCCGACCGGCGGGTGGGACGACTGCGGCCGGGACGGCAGCCGTACCGGACGCCGTTCCGCACCGCCGACGTGTGGGACCGGCGTACCCACCGGGGCCGGTTCACCGGCGGCCCGGACGCGGACGTGGTCGCGGCCGTGGACGCGGTCGCCCGGCGGGCCGGTGGCGCGGTCCGCGTCGTGCCGGCGGCCGGGCGGCTGCGCGCGCTGCTGCGCACGGCCGACCGGCAGGTGTACGCCGACCCGGCGGTGGTCGCGGAGCTGCGCCGCTGGCTGCGCCTGGACCGGTCGGGCCCGCGCTACCGGACCGACGGGCTCAGTGACCGCTGCCTCGGGCTGGGCCGGGCGGCGGCCACCGGGCTGCGGGCGGCGCTCGCGGCGTACCCGGCGTTGCGCCCGCTGGGGCTGCCCCGGCTGCTCGCCGCCGCGAGTGGTGATCCGCTGGCGCAGGGCGGCGCGGTGCTGGCGCTCGTCGCCCCGCCCGGTCTGGACGCGGCCGGCCAGGTCGAGTTCGGACGCGTGCTGATGCGGATGTGGCTGACGCTGCACACGGCGGGGCTGGCCGCGCACCCGCTCAGTCAGCTGATCGACGTGGCCGCCACGCGGGACGCGCTCGGGACGCTGCTGGACGTGGCGCCGGAGCGCGTCGTGCACGTGGCCCGGGTGGGCCGGCCGGTCGTGCCCGCGCCCCGTTCGGCCCGGCGTGTGGACCACGGATCAGATCTGTTAGCGGTAACACCCCTTGACGCGGTGTCACTTCATCCATGAGAGTCCATGTTGGCTGATGTGTCGCCCGGTCGGGAGCCCTGGGCGCGTAGTGGCAGGGAATGCGGCGTCCGGGTGCGCGAGAAGTTCTGTTAGCGATAACAGCGCCGTCGTGCACCCGGGCCCGCCTCTGATGCGCGCGGTTGGGAGAGACCATGTCCGAAGTGACACGACGAAACGTCATCAAGGCCACAGCGGCGGGCGCCGGCGCCGCGCTGCTGCCGGCCGCCTGGAGCGCCGCCGCCCGGGCCGGCTCGGCGGCGCCCCCGCAGGTGCTGGCCGCGAACGACCTGGCGCTCTGGTACGACGAGCCGGCCGGCACCGACTGGCTGCGCGCCCTGCCGATCGGCAACGGGCGGCTCGGTGCGATGGTGTTCGGCAACGTCGACACCGAACGGCTCCAGCTCAACGAGGACACCGTCTGGGCGGGCGGCCCGTACGACTCGGCCAACACGCGGGGCGCGGCGAACCTGGCCGAGATCCGGCGTCGCGTCTTCGCCGACCAGTGGACCTCGGCCCAGGATCTGATCAACCAGACCATGATGGGCAGCCCGGGCGGTCAGCTCGCCTACCAGACAGTCGGGAACCTCCGGCTCGCCTTCGGGTCGGCGAGCGGGGCGAGCCAGTACAACCGGACGCTCGACCTCACCACCGCCACTGTCACCACCACGTACGTGCTGAACGGCGTACGGCACCAGCGGGAGGTGTTCGCCAGCGCGCCCGACCAGGTGATCGTGCTCCGGCTGACCGCCGACCGGGCGAACTCGATCACGTTCTCCGCCACCTTCGACAGCCCGCAGCGGACCACCGTGTCCAGCCCGGACGGCGCGACAGTCGCGCTCGACGGCATCTCCGGGTCGATGGAGGGGGTCAACGGCTCGGTGCGGTTCCTCGCGCTGGCCCACGCCGCCGTCACCGGTGGCACTGTGAGCAGTTCCGGCGGCACGCTCCGGGTGTCCGGCGCCACCAGCGTGACGGTCCTGATCTCGATCGGGTCCAGCTACGTCAACTACCGCACCGTCAACGGCGACTACCAGGGCATCGCGCGCAGCCGGCTCAACGCCGCCAAGAGCGTCGACGTCGACCAGCTGCGTACCCGCCACCGCGCCGACCACCAGGCACTGTTCGGCCGGGTCACGATCGACCTGGGCCGCACCGCCGCCGCCGACCAGCCCACCGACGTACGGATCGCGCAGCACGCGAGCACGAACGATCCGCAGTTCGCCGCGCTGCTGTTCCAGTTCGGGCGGTACCTGCTGATCTCCTCGTCGCGGCCGGGCACCCAGCCGGCGAACCTCCAGGGCATCTGGAACGACTCGCTGACGCCGTCCTGGGACTCGAAGTACACGGTCAACGCCAACCTGCCGATGAACTACTGGCCGGCCGACACCACGAACCTGTCCGAGTGCTTCCTGCCGGTCTTCGACATGATCAAGGACCTCGCGGTGACCGGCGCGCGGGTCGCCCAGGCGCAGTACGGCGCCGGCGGCTGGGTCACCCACCACAACACCGACGCATGGCGGGGCGCGTCGGTCGTGGACGGCGCGTTCTGGGGCATGTGGCAGACCGGCGGCGCCTGGCTGAGCACGCTCATCTGGGACCACTACCTGTTCACCGGCGACCTCGGGTTCCTCCAGGCCAACTACCCGGCGCTCAAGGGCGCCGCCCAGTTCTTCCTGGACACCCTGGTCGCCCACCCGACGCTCGGCTACCTGGTGACGAACCCGTCGAACTCGCCGGAGCTGGCGCACCACGCCGACGCCAGCGTCTGCGCCGGCCCGACGATGGACAACCAGATCCTGCGCGACCTGTTCGACGCGGCGGCCCGGGCGAGCGAGGTGCTGGGCGTCGACACCACCTTCCGGTCCCAGGTACGCACCGCCAGGGACCGGCTGCCGCCGAGCCGCGTCGGCTCCCGCGGCAACGTGCAGGAGTGGCTGGCCGACTGGGTCGAGACCGAGCGCACCCACCGGCACGTCTCCCACCTGTACGGGCTGCACCCCGGCAACCAGATCACCAAGCGGGGCACCCCGTCGCTGTACGAGGCCGCCCGCAGGACGCTGGAGCTGCGCGGCGACGACGGGACCGGCTGGTCCCTGGCCTGGAAGATCAATTTCTGGGCCCGCCTGGAGGACGGCGCCCGCGCCCACAAGCTGCTGCGCGACCTGGTGCGCACCGACCGGCTCGCGCCGAACATGTTCGACCTGCACCCGCCGTTCCAGATCGACGGCAACTTCGGGGCCACCTCGGGCATCGCCGAGATGCTGCTGCACAGCCACACCGGCGAGCTGCACCTGCTGCCCGCGCTGCCCACCGCCTGGCCGGCCGGGCGGGTCGCGGGGCTGCGCGGCCGAGGTGGCTACACGGTGGGGCTGACCTGGAGCAGCGGCCAGGCCGACGAGATCACCGTCCGCGCCGACCGCGACGGCACGCTGCGCCTGCGGTCCCGGCTGTTCACCGGCACCTTCACCGTGGCCGACGTCACCGACGGCAGCACACCCGCCACCACCCGCCCGGAGTCCGACGTCGTCGCGCTCACCGTCCGCGCCGGGCACACCTACCGGGCGGCGCGGCCCGGCGTGACGCCGTCGCCGACGGCCACACCGACGTCCACGCCGTCACCCACTCCGACCCCGACGCCGACCCCGACCACCAGCTCCCCGGCGCCGTCCGGCGCGCGTGCCACGTACGCGATCACCGGCTCCTGGTCGGGCGGCTTCCAGGCCGAGGTCACGGTGACCGCCGGCGCCACCGCGATCCGCGGCTGGACGGTCTCCTGGACGTTCCCGAACGGCCAGGTGATCAACCAGATCTGGAGCGGCACGCACACCCAGAACGGCGCGAACGTGACGGTGCGCAACGTCGACTACAACGGCTCGCTGCCGGCCGGCGGCTCCACCACGTTCGGCTTCATCGGCACGGCCGGCGGCACCAACAACCCACCGGCGAACATCACCTGTACGACCACCTGACCCGCGCGACGCGCCCCGCCGCGGCCAACCGGCCGGGGCGGGCGCACCGCCGGTCAGGCCAGCAGCGTCTCGCGCAGCCGCGCGCCCAGGTTCAGCTCGCCGACCACGCGGGGACCGGCCGGGTCGTACACGGCGATGCGGTGGTTGCGGCGCATCATCTCCCGTACCGCCGGCGGCAGCCGGGGCGGGTCGTCCATCGTCGCGAGCACCCGCGCGCCGGTGCCCATCAGCCGTTCCACCAGCGTCGCGCTGTCGGTGTCCACACGCACCCGGCCGAACTCCCAGCCGGCGGTGGTCAGGTCGAGCACCTCGAACAGGCGCGTCACGAACGGCTGCGGGTCGGTCACCCGGTCCAGCCGGTCGGCCCGCCCGCCGACGACCGCCACGGCGGCGCTGACCTGCGCGTACGGATGCAGCCCGCTGGGCAGCGCACCGAGCGGCCAGCGTAGCGCCGGCCCGGCCTCCTTCCACAGGGGCCGGTAGTTGCGGCGGTGCACCAGCAGCCGCCGCCCGGTGCGCCGGAACACCTCCTGCGCCTGGGCGAGCAGGTCGGCGTGCGCCTGGTCGGCGGCCTCGCAGACGATCCCGGCGGCCACCACGAGACCGTCGTCATCGGACAGCAGCCGGGTGATCGCGTCGGCCTGCTCCGGGAACCGGAGGCGGGCGTGCGCCCCGTAGGACTGCCGGACGTCCCGCAGCAGCTCCTGCTGACGTGTGGGGTCCAGTTCGACCCGTCCGCCACCGAGCAACCGCTGGAGCCAACCCATCGCGCCTCGCTTCCGTCGCCGTCTGCGGACCGGGCAATGCTAGTTCGTCGGCCGATGCTCGTATGGTGACGGGGTGACCGATCGATCCCTGACCCTGATGGCGGTGCACGCGCACCCCGACGACGAGGCGACGAGCACCGGCGGCGTCCTGGCGCGCTACGCGGCCGAGGGCGTCACCACAGTGCTCGTGACGTGCACCGACGGGGGGTGCGGCGACGGTCCCGGCGGGATCAAGCCGGGCGACCCCGGGCACGACCCCAAGGCCGTGGTGGACATGCGCCGCGCCGAGCTGGCCGCCAGCTGCGAGGCGCTGAAGGTCACCCACCTGGAGACGCTCGACTACGGCGACTCCGGGATGATGGGCTGGGCGACGAACGACGCGCCCGGCGCGTTCTGGAACACGCCGGTGGCCGAGGCGGCCGGCCGGCTGGCCGAGCTGATCCGGCGCTACCGCCCCGACGTGGTGGTCACCTACGACGAGAACGGCTTCTACGGCCACCCGGACCACATCCAGGCCCACCGGATCACCATGGCCGCGGTCGAGCAGACCGGCATCCCGGCCAAGGTCTACTGGACCACCGTGCCACGCAGCGCGTTCCAGCAGTTCGGCACCGTCATGCGGGAGATCGGGGTGGAGTTCCCCGAGCCGGAGGCGACCGACGAGATGCCGGCGCTGGGCCTGCCGGACGACGAGATCACCACCTGGGTCGACACCCGCGCCTACGGCGGGCAGAAGTTCGCCTCGCTCGTCGCGCACGCCAGCCAGGCGGAGAACATCTTCTTCCTGCGTCTGGGGCAGGAGCGGTTCACCGAGCTGATGGGCCTGGAGACGTTCGTGCGGGTGCGGGACACCACCGGCGCGGCCACACCCGAGGACGACCTGTTCGCCGGGTTGCGCTGACCGGTCGCGGGCCCGCTCCGGGGAGGTCATCGACTCACGTCGAGACGGTCTGTGCGGCCAGGTGCGCCAGCACGGTGCGGACGTCCCCGTCGGTCTCGGCCATGATCCGTCGTTGCCGGGTGGCGCCGGTGCCGTCCCGGCGCACCCGGTCCAGCTCGCGCCGGACCAGGTCCAGGTCACCGTGGCGGGTCAGCGCGGGCGTGACGGTGACGAACAGGTCGTCGACGAGGTCCCAGGCGGGCCGGGGCCGCCCGGTGCGCAGGTCGACGAGCCGGCCGTCCACACCGTCGTGCGCGGCCCGCCAGTGCGCGGCGGCGACCAGGCAGTCCCGGATGCGTGGCGCGGGCACGCCCGCGCGGACGTCGTCGATCAGGGTGGCCACGAGCGCCCGGACCAGCCCGGCGACCAGCACCGTGTCGTCGACGGTGGGGCACACGTCGCCGACCCGGACCTCCACCGTCGGGTACGACGCGGACGGCCGGGCGTACCAGTAGACCATCGCGGCGTCGAGCATGATCCCGGCGGTGATCAGGTCCGCCACCGTGGCGTCGTAGTCGGCGGCGGAGTCGAAGTGCGGCGTCGGCCCGATGCTCGGCCACCGTTCCAGCTGCATCGAACGCCAGCTCGCGTGCCCGGTGTCCCGCCCGTCGTGCAGCGGCGAGTTCGCGGTGAGCGCCTGCACCACCGGCAGCCACGGGCGCAGGTGGTTGCAGACCTGCACGGCCAGTTCCCGGTCCGGCACGCCGACGTGCACGTGGCAGCCGCAGACCGCCGGGTCGTGGGCCACCGGGCCGAACCGGCGGGACATGTCGTGGTAGCGCTGCTCGTCGGGCACCGTGCGGTGGGCCTCGCAGACCGGGGTGGCGCCGACCGCGACCAGCCGCGCCCCGGCCGCGTCGGCCGCCCGCGCGGCCGCCCGGCGCAGCGTGACCAGGTGCTCCCGCAGCTCCCCGAGGTCCGGGCTGACCGGCGTCACCATCTCCACCATGCTGTGCCGGAACTCCTGCCGGCTCTGCTCGCGGGCGGTGCCGGAGAGCGCGCCGCGCACCTGGTCGGCGACCGGCATGCTCTCGCCGGTGGCCGGGTCCAGCAGCAGGAACTCCTCTTCCACCCCGAGGGTCAGGACGGTGGGGATCTGCGGGGTGGTGGTGGCGGTGGTGGTGGGCCGCGGCCTCACCGACGGCTCCACCGGCACGGAACGGTCGGCGTGTCGACGTGAGGCGGAGTCATGTCTCGACGGTACGAGGGCGGAGGCCGGCCCGAGGCCGTTTCCGCCGACCACCGCCCCCGCGGGTGGCGGGGGCGGTGGCGGTACGGCGGCTCAGCAGTCGAAGTAGAGCGCGAACTCGTGCGGCGTGGGCCGCAGCCGGACCGGGTCGACCTCGTTGGCCCGCTTCCAGTCGACCCAGGTGGAGATCAGGTCGCCGGTGAACACGTCGCCGTCGAGCAGGTAGTCGTGGTCGGCCTCCAGCGCCGCCAGCGCCTCGGGCAGCGAACCGGGCACCTGCTTGACGTCGCCCCACTCCTCCGGCGGGAGGTCGTAGAGGTCCTTGTCGATCGGGGCCGGCGGCTCGATCTTGTTCTTGATGCCGTCGAGGCCGGCCATGAGCATCGCGGAGAAGGCCAGATAGGGGTTGCTGGACGGGTCGGGGACGCGGAACTCGACGCGCTTGGCCTTGGGGTTGCTGCCGGTGACCGGGATGCGGGTGCAGGCGGAGCGGTTGCGCTGGGAGTAGACCAGGTTGACCGGGGCCTCGAAGCCGGGCACCAGGCGGCGGTAGGAGTTGATGGTGGGGTTGGTGAAGGCGAGCAGCGACGGGGCGTGGTGCAGGAGGCCGCCGATGTACCAGCGGGCGGTGTCGGACAGGCCGGCGTAGCCGGTCTCGTCGTAGAACAGGGGTTCGCCGCCGCGCCAGAGGCTCTGGTGGGTGTGCATGCCGGAGCCGTTGTCGCCGAACAGCGGCTTGGGCATGAACGTGGCGGTCTTGCCGTGCGCCCACGCCTCGTTCTTGATCAGATACTTGAAGAGCTGGAGCTCGTCCGCCGAGTGCAGCAGCGTCGAGAACTTGTAGTTGATCTCGGACTGCCCGCCCGTGCCCACCTCGTGGTGCGAACGCTCGACGGTGAAACCGGCGTCCACCATCCGGCGAACCATGCTGTCGCGCAGGTCGGCGTAGTGGTCCACCGGCGGCACCGGGAAGTAGCCGCCCTTGTAGGCGGTCTTGTAACCGCGGTTGCCGCCCTCCTCGATCCGGCCGCTGTTCCAGGCGCCCTCGATCGAGTCGATGTAGTAGAACGACTGGTGCGCGGAGGTCTCGTGGCGGATGGAGTCGAAGATGTAGAACTCCGCCTCCGCCCCGAAGTAGGCGGTGTCGGCGATGCCGCTGGCGGCGAGGTACGCCTCGGCCTTCTTCGCCACGTTGCGCGGGTCGCGGGAGTACGCCTCCCGGGTGAACGGGTCGTGGACGAAGAAGTTCAACGCCAGCGTCTTCTGTGTGCGGAACGGGTCGATGAAAGCCGTCGACACGTCCGGCAGCAGCAGCATGTCCGACTCGTGGATCGACTGGAAGCCGCGGATCGAGGACCCGTCGAAGGCGAGACCGTCGGTGAACACGCTGTCGTCGAACGACTCGACCGGCAGGTTGAAGTGCTGCATCACGCCGGGCAGGTCACAGAAACGTACGTCGACGAACTTCACGTCCTCGTCGGTGAGGTATCGCAGGAGTTCCTCGGAATTGGCGAACACACGTCCTCCTGGCAGGCGTCGTTGATCCTGGCCACGTCCCGTGGCCGGACCGCCCGGGGACATGGCCCGTACCGCCACCGTACGACGGCTCGCCGTGCCCGGCTCGGCAACCGCCCATCCGGGTTTCCTTCGCCACATGCCGGGTAGTCGCCGTACCCGGCGGACCGCCCGGGAGACGACGCGGCGGGAGGTTGGCATGGTGAGTGCTCCGCGACTGACCGGTGGGCGCTGAGATGTGCGGGATCAGCGGTGAGGCCAGGTTCGACGGGGCCACCCCCGACACCGACGCGGTGAACCGGATGACCGCGGCCATGCGCGCACGCGGCCCGGACGGCGAGGGCGTGTGGAGCGACGGCTGGATCACCCTCGGGCACCGCAGGCTCACCGTGATCGACCTGTCCGAGGCCGGCGCCCAGCCGATGGTCCGCGACGACCTCGGCCTGGCCCTGGTCTTCAACGGTTGCGTCTACAACTACCCGGAGCTGCGCGACGAACTGCGCGCCGCCGGGCACACCTTCCACAGCACCAGCGACACCGAGGTGATCCTGGTGGCGTACGCGCAGTGGGGGGAGCGCTTCGTCGACCACCTGGTCGGCATGTTCGCGGTGGCGCTGGTGGACCGGCGGCGGCGCCGCCTCGTGCTGGCCCGCGACCGGCTCGGCATCAAGCCGCTCTACCTCGCCGAGTCGCCCGGCCGGCTCCGGTTCGCCTCCACGCTGCCGGCGCTGCTGGCCGGCGGCGACGTGGACACCGGCATCGACCCGGTCGCGCTGCACCACTACCTGTCCTGGCACTCGATCGTGCCGGCGCCGCGCACGATCCTGCGCGGGATCCGCAAGCTGCCCCCGGCCACCGTCCGGGTGGTCGAGGCCGACGGGCGCAGCCGCGAGCGCGTCTACTGGCGGCCCGAGTACCGGCGCGACCCCTCCCACGACGGCATGGACGCCGCCGACTGGCGGGCCGCCGTCGGGGACGCGCTGCGCACCGCCGTACGCCGCCGGCTGGTCGCGGACGTGCCGGTGGGGGTGCTGCTCTCCGGCGGCCTGGACTCCAGCATGATCGTGGCGCTGCTCGACGACGCCGGACAGCACCACCTCCAGACGTTCAGCATCGGCTTCGACAGCCGCGACGACGAGACCGGCGACGAGTTCCACTACTCCGACCTGGTCGCCCGCACGTTCGGCACCGACCACCACCGCATCCGGCTCGCCGACGGCGATCTCGGCCCGGCCGTACGCGCCACAGTGGCGGCCATGACCGAACCGATGGGCAGCCACGACGTGGTGGCGTTCCACCTGCTCTCCGAGCAGGTCGCCAAGCACGTGAAGGTGGCGCAGTCGGGTCAGGGCGCCGACGAGGTGTTCGCCGGCTACGGCTACCACCACCGGCTGGCCGCCTCGGCCCGTGAGGACGCCGCGGCCGAGTTCACCGCCGCGTTCTTCGACCGCGACCACGCCGAGCTGACCGAGGTGGTGGAACCGGCGTACGCCTGCGACGGTGACGCCAGCGGCGAGCTGGTCGCCGCGGACCTGGCCGCGCCGGGCGCGCAGACCGCCGTGGACGCGGTGCTGCGCCTGGACACCCACCTGATGCTGCCGGACGACCCGGTCAAGCGGGTGGACAGCATGAGCATGGCGTGGGGGCTGGAGGTGCGCACGCCCTTCCTCGACCAGGATCTGGTCACGCTCGCCGCGGCGTGCCCGCCCGAGCACAAGCTGGCGCAGGGCGGCAAGGGCGTGCTCAAGGAGGTGGCCCGGGAGGTGCTGCCGGCCGAGGTCATCGACCGGCCCAAGGGCTACTTCCCGGTGCCGGCGCTGCGCAACGTCGACGGTCCCGTGCGAGAGTTGGTGGTCGAGGCGCTGGGTGCGCCCGAGGCGCGCCGGCGGGGGCTGTTCCGCCGGGCGTACGTCGACGAGCTGCTGGCCGAGCCGGACCGGGCCCAGGCCGCCGCCGGCAGCAACAAGCTGTGGCAACTGGGCCTGCTGGAGCTGTGGTTGCAGACGCACGGGGTGAGCTGAGCGGGGCGGGAGGAGCCCGATGAAGTTCGTCATCGAGAGCGAGGCCGACGGCAGTGTGGGATTCACCGTCGTCGGCGGCGACGGTCAGGTGCTCGCCACCGGGGCGCCCTGCCCGGACAAGGGCTCGGCGCTCGCCGTGGTCGGCGAGCTGATGCACGGGCTGGGCGACGCCTGCCTGGAGGACCGGACCGAGGCGACCGCCGGGCCGGTGGCGGGCACCCGGACCGAGATCGGTGAGGACGACATGTCGGACATCGGCCGCTCCGGCATCCCGCCGGTCTGACCGCGGCACGTCCCGCCCGGCCCGCGAGCGGGTCGGAACGGGACGGTGCGCTCACTGCTCGTCGTCGAGCACCTCTGTGTGGCCGTCGCGGGTGACTGTGGGCGGCAGGTGCTCGTCGGGCTGGGGCGCCTCGGCGAGCGTGTGGTGCGGGTCGCCGTCGGGCGAGAACAGCACCCGATCGGTCTTGCGGGTCTTCTCCTGCTCCTCCTCCGGCTCCGTCACCGCGTTCTCCCTCCGCTCACCGGCGCCCCGGGCAGGCCGCCTCTCGTCCCACGCTAAGCGCCGGACGGGCGCCGGGAGCGGGTTTCCGCGCGACGGCCCCGCTGTCACTTGGCCGGACGGTACGGCCGCCGGGTGAGGCTCGCGTACGCCATCGTGGTCAGCGTGACGATGTCGAACACCGGCACGCCCAGCCGCGCCTGGATCCGGTGGGCGAACGGCACCAGGTCGGTGCACTCGACGACCAGCGCACCCAGTTCCGGATGCGCGTCGGCCAGCGCGTCGACCCGCTCGTCCACCTCGGCCGCGAGCCGTTCGACGTCGAGGGCGTCGCGCCGGCCCTCCAGCATCACCTCGCGGAACTCCGGCTGCCCGGCCATGCCGGTGACCGCCACCGGGACGTCGGCCGCGCCGATCGCGGCCAGGTGGCGCGGCGTCAGCGCCGCCTCGTCGGCGACCAGCAGCCCGACCGTGCGCCCGACCATCCGGTGCACCATCGGCAGTTGCACCAGGCTCGACGACCACAGCGGGACGCGCACCGCGGCGGCGAGTTCGGCCTGGAACAACACGAGGAACCCGCACGCGCCGGTGATCCCGGCGACCCCGGCCGCCTCCAGGTCGCGGGCCGCGTCGACGAACGGCTGCAGGAGCGTCGGGTCGGCCTCGCGGACCAGCCGCTGCGGGGTCGCGCCCTGCACCACCCGGTAACGCACCGGGAAGTCGAACGTGTCCGGGTTACGGATGTGCCCGGGGATCTTGTCGAAACTGGTGTCGAGGCAGAGCACCCCGATCTCCGGCCGGTCGTTCACGAGATCCCCCTCTGGAAGCGGTCCAGGGCGAACGTGTCCAGCGGCAGGTCCGGCTCGGCGCCGGAGACGAGCTGGGCGAGCAGCTGCCCGCCGGCCGGGGCCAGGCCCATCCCGATGTGCCCGTGCCCGGTGGCCACGCTGACGTTGTCGTAGCCGTCGGCCCGCCCGATCAGCGGCAGGCTGTCCGGGGTGCACGGACGCAGCCCGCTCCACACGTCGAGGCGCCGGCCGGTGTCCAGCGCCGGCAGGTACCGCCGCGCGGTGTGCAGGATCCCGTCGACGCGGCGCGGCGAGATCGACGCGTCCAGCCCGGACAGCTCCAGCGTGCCGCCGACGCGTACCCGGTCACCCAGCGGCATCACCGCGACCTTTCCCTCGCTGAGCAGCACCGGCCGGGTCGGCGTGCCCGGGCCGGCGGGCAGCGTGACGGTGTAGCCCTTCGCCGGTTGCAGCGTCAGCCCGACGCCGAGCATCCGGGCGCAGGCCGCCGACCACACCCCGGCGGCGATCACCACCTCGGCCGGGCGCAGCTCGCCCCGAGCCGTCCGCACCGCGCGTACCCGCCGTCCGGTCACCTCGAAGTCGCGTACCTCCGCGCCGGTGACGATGTCCACGCCCCGGGCCCGCAGCGCCCGCGCGAGCGCCACCAGGAACGCCGGGATGCGCAGCGCGGCACCCTCCTCGTTGAGCAGCGTCCCGGCCACCGCGAAGTCGACACCGGGTTCCAGCCGGGCCAGCTCGGCCCGGTCCAGCTCCCGCAGCGGCACGCCGCGCGCGGTCGCCGCCGGGATCGTCCGGCGCGCCTTCGCGTACCCCTGCTCGGTGTGGCAGGCGAGGATCATGCCGCGTTCGGTGAGCGTCCCGGCCAGTTCGTCCTCGGCGCAGATCTCGCGCAGCAGCGCGAGGCTGCGCTGCTTGAGCGCGAGCAGCGTCTCGAACCCGGCGCGGGCGTGCCGTTCGGTGCAGTGCCGGCGGAAGTGCCACAGCCAGGCCAGCAGCGCGCCGTCGAGCCGGGGCCGGACCGCGAACGGGCTCTCCGGGCGCAACAGCCAGCGGATCCCGGTGGCCGGCACCCCCGGCTCGGCCAGCGGCGCCGAGCCCTGGGTGCCGACGAAACCGGTGTTCCCGGCCGAGCAGGCCGCCGGGTCGCCGACCTCGCCCCGGTCCACCACAGTCACGGTGTGCCCGGCGCGGCGCAGGAACCAGGCGCAGCACAGGCCCACCACGCCCGCGCCGACGACCAGCACGTCGGGGTCGGTACGGGCCGGCGTCGTCATCCGTCGCCGCCGGTCAGAGCGTGACGACGAAGAAGCAGGTGGGCAGGTTCACCACGACCCGCTCCCAGATCTCGGCGCGCAGCGCCACCCCGGGTTCGGCGAACGTGCCCGGCGGCGGCTCGGCGAACCCGATGGTGGACCGGCCGGCGTCGAACAGCAGCGCGCCGTGGCCGAAGTCCCCGACGATCGCGGTGCCCGGGTCGACCAGCCGGGTACGGACGATGAACACGCCGTTGTCCTCCACGTCGCGCATCAGCGAGCCGCTGCCCAGCAGCCGGTAGTAGTCGGCCGGGTTGATGATCAGCCCGTCGGCGGTGCTGCCCATCTGCTCGACCTCGTTGCACGCGGCCAGGACGGTGGACGCGAACGGCCCCGGGTCGGTGAGCCGGCCCAGGTCCGGCATGGTCAGCAGCCCGCCCTCGCCGCGCAGGATGGTGTGGTTCTCCGCGGTGGCCAGCCGCACCACCAGCCGGTAGTCGATGAACTGGGCGAAGCTGACCGGGTCCTCCCACAGCGTGTCCGGCACCTGCACCCACGCGGTGGTGGTGAGCAGCGGCGGGATGGGGGAGCGGTGGAAGTGGTTCGCCGCCTCCCGGCGCAGGTCCGCGCCGTCCACCGTCGGATCGTCCGGCCGTGGCGGGCTCTCGTGCCAGTAGTAGTCCTGCGGATCCCGGGACAGGTCCACCACCTTGAGCATGTTCCGCGAGGGGTAGCGGGGCTTGCGCCGGGAACTGGTCAGCGAGTCGGTGATCGTCACGTCGTAGTCGACGCTCGTGCCGAAACCGTCCTTGGCGAACGCCTCGACGAACGTCGCGCCGGGCGACATCTGCGTCTTCCGTTCGGCGACCACCTCGGCGATCGTCCGCTTCACGGTGTCGGTGCGCTGTGACATCTGCTGTCCCTCCCTCAGGCCGGCTTGCGGGCGACGAACATGCCCCAGCCGAACTCGCCCCTGTCGATCGCCGCCTGGATCTCGTCGCACGAGTCGGCGAAGCCGAGGATCCAGGTCCGCGCCGCCTCGTCCGCCGTCGTCTCCGCGCGCTCCCGGGCGGTGCGGCCCAGCACCCGGTACGTCTGCCTGATGTGCGCGTCGAGACTGCGCGCGACCACGTCCACGAACCCGGCCTCCGCCAGTGCCCGGCGGTAGCCGTCCAGCGAGTAGCCGTCGTTCCAGCGCACCCGGTCGTAGACGTGCCGGCGGGCCGCCTCGCCGATCCGTTCGGTGGGCTGCAGGAAGTCGGACACCGCGAGCACCCCGCCGGGGGCGAGCACCCGGAACATCTCGGCGTGGCTGCGCGGCTTGTCCGGCACCAGGAACAGCGCGTCCTGACTGACCACGTGCGTGAACGTGCCGTCGTCGTACGGCAGGGCGGTGGCCGAGCCGTGCCGGAACGACACGGGAAGCGAGGCGCCCCGCTCGGCGCGCCGCTGCTCGGCGAAGCGCACCCGCTCGATGCTCAGGTCCAACCCTTCGCCCCGGCATCCGGTACGGGCGGCCAGGCGCAGCAGGAAGTTGCCGCAGCCGCAGCCCACGTCGAGCACGTTCGACGACGCGTCGATCCCGGCGTCCGCGGCCAGGATGTCGGAGGTCCGGTCGGCCGCCGCGTGGTAGTCGGTGTCGTCCTCCCCGGCGAAGTAGCCGGTGTGCAGCACGCCCTCGCTGTCCCAGAAGCTGAGGTACGTCTGCGTGGTCTGGTCGAAGAACTCGGAGACGTCCCGCTCGGTGAACCGGCTGGTCGTGGACATGGGCACTCCCTTGTGCGGCGGTCGGTGGGTCAGGCGTAGGTGTCCTTGCGGACGCCGGTGAGGTGGGGCAGGTCGGGGCCGGTGGCGGCGGCGCCGCCGTCGATCAGGTGCACCCCGGCGGTCACGTACGACGCCCGCTCGCCGGCCAGGAACGCGGCCACCGCGGCGACCTCCTCGGGCCGGGCCAGCCGGCCGACGGCGCTGTGGTGACCCATCGCGGCCAGCCGCGCCTCGACGTCGCCGTCCGCGCCGGCGAGCCGGGTCGCGGCGCGTTCCATCGGCGGCGTACGCACCCCGCCGGGCGCCAGCACGTTGACGGTGATGCCGTCGCGGCCCACGTCGACGGCGAGGCCTTGGGCGAAGCGGACCAGCGCCGCCCGGGTCACCCCGGACAGCACGAGCGGTCCGATCGGCACGCAGGCGGTCTCGGAGGCCACCAGCAGCAGCCGGCCCCAGCCCGCGGCACGCATGTGCGGCAGCGCGGCCATCGACACCGCTACCGCCGGCAGCAGCACCCGGTCCACAGCCGCCCGGTAGTCGTCGGTGTCGAACCCCGTGGCGGTGCCCACGGGCGGGCTGCCGCCGCTGACCAGCAGCACGTCCACCCCGCCCAGCTCCTCGGCGACCCGGTCCACCCAGCGGGCGGCGGCGCCGGTGTCGGTGAGGTCCACGCCGGTCGCGCTGACCCGGCCGGACGCCACAGCCGTCAGCTCCCGTTCGGCGGCGGCCAGCCGCTGCGGGTCACGCCCGCAGACCGCCACGTGCGCGCCCTCCGCGGCGAACTCCCTCGCGCAGGCCAGCCCGATGCCGCTGGTGCCGCCGGCGACGAGCGCCACCCGGCCCTTGAGCCCCAGATCCACGTCCTCACCTCTCCGTCTCGCCGACGCGGGCCGCCGCGCCGGGGTACGCCGGGTCGCCGTCCGGCCCGCCGGACCGGTAGCCGTACCGGGTGGACAGCGGCCAGGCCAGCGCCGCCACGGCCAGCCGCTGCCGGCCGGTCAGCGTGCGCCGCCACCCGTCGTCGCGGTCGCGGATCGCGGTCGTGCCGGTCCGGAACCGGTCCGGGTTGCCGGTGACCGTGTGGTTGCCGTGCAGCTCGACGGTCCGGTCCCGCACCGGGTTGGCCGCCGGGTCGACACCCACCAGCTTCAGCAGGGCGCCGATCGTGCCGGCCGGGTCGGCGGTGAAGTCCTCGTAGCGCAGGAACGCCGACCGGTCCGGGTACCGCCTGTTGATCGCCGCCGACGCGAGGTTGAACCCGTGCCAGTACGCGGTGCTGCGCGCCGCGGACATCGCGTAGACGTACTCCTTCGGCTCCCGCCACGAGTGCGCCACCGCGCGCGGGTCGCGCACCAGGTGCAGCCAGTACGCCTCGACGCCCGGCACCTGCGGCAGCAACGCCGACTCGCCGGGGATCTTGGTGCTGTCCACGATCACGCGGGCGCCGGTGCGCGCGGCCACCTCCCGGTAGACCGCGCCGAGCAGATCGGCGTGCGCCCGGATGTCCGCGTCGTACGCGCCCCGGCGCAGCACCCGCCACGTGTGCCGGGTCCGCAGTCGGGCCCGTTGCCGGCGGATCACTTCGGCGGCGTGCGCGTCCGCCGACATTCCGGCCGGACGACCCAGCGGCAGCACCGCCGACCACAGCGGACAGCCGGTCAGCGCGGCACCGCAGCCGCACCTGTCGTTCACGCCGCGCCCGGTCGAGTTCTTCCACAGGAAGTGCAGCTCACCGACGTGCACCACACCGGGCACCTCACCGAGGACGTTGCCGATGATGGTGCTGCCGTTGCGGCACCAGCCGTTGACGCTCAGGACGGTCACCGGTGCGCTCATGCCGCGCGTACCTCCGCCGGAGCCGGCGCGACCGTGGGCCGGCCGATGCGCAGCGCCATCGCGGCGGCGAAGGCCGCGCCGGCCGCGCCCGCGACGAACACCGCCGGATAACCAAGACCGGCCGCGACCAGGCCGGTCGCCGGCCCCCACACCGCCAGCCCGAGATCCCAGAACGAGGTGTACGCCCCGATCGCCGCACCCTGCCGCGCCGGGTCGGTGCGATTCATCACCATCAGCGCCAGCGACGGGTGCAGCAGGGAGAACCCGACGCCCATCACCACGCTGCCCGCCACCGCGACCGGCAGGTTCGGCGCGAGAGCGATGACCAGCAGACCGACCGCCTCGCCCACCCCGCACCAGGTGGCCACGCGGCGGGGGCCGAGCCGGTCGGGCAGGTGCCCGATGACCAGGCGGGTGCCGGCGTACACGGCGCTGAAGACGCTCAGCACCACCACGCCGTGGCCGATGCCCCGGGCGTCCAGGTGCAGTACGACGAACGCGGCCAGGCCCGCGTACCCGGCGGCGCCGAAGGTGAGCGCGATGCCGGGCAGCAGCGCCGGGCGCAGCAGCAGCCCACCGCCCTTGGCCGCCGGCGCGGTACGCGCCGGCGCGGGCACCAGCGCGACGAGCGCCGCGCCTACCGCCGGGGCGACCGCGCTGAGCACCCACACCGCCGCGTATCCGGCCTGCTGCACGGTGGCGCCGAGGAACGTGCCGGCGGAGATGCCGCCCCACATGCTGACCCCGTACAGGCCGATGAGCTGGCCCCGCCGCTCGTGCGGGGCGAGCTGCACGATCCACACCGCACCGGCGGTGAACAGCGCCGCCTCACCGGCGCCGAGCAGGAGCCGGACCGCCACCAGCGCGGGCACGCCCAGCGGCGCCAGGTAGAGCAGGCCGCCGCCGGCCACCACGAGCGCCCCGGCCAGCATCACCGTCCGGTGGCCGTGCCGGTCGGCGAGCGCGCCCGCGACCGGCCGGACCAGCAGCGCGGTCACCGCGGTCACCGTGACCACCACGCCGACTGTCAGGTCACCGGCGTCGTGCCGCTCCCGCAGGAAGCCGGGCAGCACCGGGATCACCGCGGTCAGCCCGAGGTAGCCGGTGAACAGCCCGCCGAGCAGGCCGGCGAGCGCGAGCCGGGGCAGGGGCCGGGCCGGGGTCTGCGCGCCGGTCACGACCCGACCAGCGCGGTCTCACGGGCGGCGGCCACCTTGCGGACCGCGCGGACCAGGTCGTCGCAGTCCTCGGGCGTGAGGTTGGACGACAGCGGCACGTCGACGGTCTCGGTCAGCAGCCGTGCGGTGCGCGGCAGCGTCGCGCGGATCTCGCCCGGGTCGGCGCTGTCGTACAGGAACCGCCAGTTCCAGAACGCCCGGACATTGAGGTCGTCGTCCGCGCCGATGTTGCGGGCGTCGATCCCCTCGGCCCGCAGCGCGCGGGCGAACCAGCCCGCGTCGCCGCCGGGCACGCGGAACACGAACGCCTCCCCGAGGTACGCCCCGGGCGCGACCGGCCGCCGGACCGCGATGCCGGGCAGTCCGGCCAGGGCGGCGCTGACGTGCGCGTAGTTGCGGTGGAACAGCGCCAGCCGCTGCGGCAGCCGGGTCAGCTCGGCGCGCAGCAGGGCCGCCCGGATCTCGTCCATCCGCAGGCTCAGCAGCGGCAGGTCCAGGCCGGTCAGCGGCGGCTCGCCGTGCGGGAAGTGCCGCCGCAGCCGCCCCTCGTACGCCCCGGACAGCGCCACCGCCCGCGCGAACAGCGTGCTGTCGTCGGTGATCAGGAAGCCGCCCTCGCCGCAGTTGAGCGCCTTGTCGGACTGGGTGCTGAACGCCCCGGCGGCCCCGAACGTGCCGAGCTTGCGGCCGTTGAGTTCGGCGCCGAGCGCGGGCACCGCGTCCTCGATGAGCGGTACGCCCATCTCGGCGGCGAACGCGGACAGCGCCTCGACGTCGGCGGCGAAGCCGCGCATGTGCACGACCATGACGGCGCGGATCTCGGGCCGCCAGCGGCGGCGCAGGTCGTCGAGGTCCATCCGCAGGTCGTCGTCGACCTCGACCAGGAATGGCCGGCAACCGGCCAGCACAATGGCGCTGGGGGTGGCGACGAAAGTGAATCCGGGGCAGGCCACCAATGACCCCGGCGGCACTCCGGCACCCATCAGGGCGAGCGCCAGCGCGGCGGTCCCGCTGGAAACGGCGAGCGCGTGCCGGGTGCCGAAATAACGACACAGGTCGTCCTCGAACCGCCCACATTCGGTTTCGTTTGGCGGGCGGTGGTCGTATCGGAAGTAGAGGTGACTGCGGACGGCGCGAATAGCGGCGTCCTCGTCTTCGGTGTGCACGAAGACCGCACCCTTGTCGTACGTCGGCCAGGGCGTGCCCCGCACCGGCTGGCCGCCGTGCAGGGCGAGCTGTTCGGGCAGCTCAGAGCCGTTCTGCACCGGCCTCGGCGGGCTCGATGCGGGAGCGTCGTTGTTCCCGTCCACCGGCGGACTCCTCGGGCGAGCGGCGACAATTCCTAGCGACTCGATAGGATTAACCGGGCGCGCGCCGGGCATGGTCGCCCGGCGGAATCGCAGTCCCGGCGCGATCCCGTCGAGGGGTAAGAAATGCCACCAGATCCGACATAGTTGGTACGTCGATCCAGCGAGAGTAATGATTGTCGTCGATCCCGTACTCGTCAACAGATAGACGTGAATATGTTCCGGCGTCGGTCCGTGCCGACAGTGGACTATGCGGAATTGTCGCTGCCGCCCCGCTGATCCATCGGCACGCCGGCGCCCCGGTGTCTCCGGTGCCTCCTGCCGCCGAACGTCGACGTCGTCTCGCCGCATCGCCCCGCCGCCCGGAACGCTCGCCGCCCGGAACGCTCGTCGGCATCGGGCCGGCGCCTCCTCGCGCCGGACCTTGCTCGCGTTGGGCGCCGCCGGGACGGCCTTGGCTGCCCCAGGGTCGGCTGCCCCAGGGTCGGCTGCCCCAGGGTCGGCTGCCTCGAGGTCGGCTGCCTCGGACCTCGCTGCGTCGACCTTGGCTACCTCAGGCCCCCGCTGCCTCGGATCTGGCTGCGTCGGGCCTGGCTGCGTCGGTCGTGGCCGTATCGGGTTTTGGTCGCGCCTGCCTGGCCGCGCCCGGCCTGCCGCGCGGGGATGCCGTCACTGACGGTAGCGAGAGGGCTTCCACGGCATAACTCACCTCGCGCCCTTTGCTCTGCAGCCATCGGCGCATCGGTGACTCATGGCCACCGCTGCGCATGTGGCTGCAGAGCAAAGGGCGCGCAGGGGTATGAGTGCCGCTGCCGACCTCTCCTGCGTTTCCGCTGCTCAGGAACGCGCTCTGAAGAAATCGGACCAATCGGCGTGGGGCCGCCCGTCACTCTGAGCAACTTGCGGCTTGACGAGAGGCGATATGACGCTAAGTCACGATCCTGCGCCAGCAAGGGGCACCAGGCCCGGCCGAACAACCAAAGGATCAGGCGGTCCGCCAGTCGCGGACCAGAGCGGCCACTGTGGCGTGCCGCTGCGCCGGATCGGGTCGGCCGGCCCGATCGGCGACCGCGCGCTCAGCGGCGGTGCCGCGCCAGCCGGACGGGCCGTCGAGCAGGTGGTGCAGCGTGCGACCGAGCGCGTGGACGGTGGTGCGCTCGTCGATCGTCGCGCCCCGGGTCAGCTCCTCGGGGGACAGGTAACGACGGGATCCGGGCAGCCGGTCGGAGTCCAGCACGAACGGTCCCGGCCGGTACTCGTCCAGGTCGATCAGCCGCATCCGGCGGGCGTCGAAGTCGTAGAGGAAACAGCCGTCGTACAGGTCGACCGCCACGTACCCGGCCGCGCTCACGGCCAGGTGCGCGTCGAGGATCGCGTCCAGCGCCGCGCGTACCTCGGTGACCGGCAACTGCTGGAAGCGCGCCAGGCCGCTCCGGTCGCTGCCACCGCCGGTGGTGGCGTGGTTGAGCACGACACCGTCGCACCACGGGTACACCAGCGTCGGGCCGTCCGTGCCGTCGCGCACCAGCTCGGGCCGGACCACGGCGGGGTGCCGGACCGCGGCGTGCAGGCCCAGCGCACGGGTCAGCGACGCCCGTGCGTCCGGTGTTCCGGCCCGCTTGACGAACCAGCGCCGGCCCGCCGACTCCACGCCGTAGGAGACGCACCCCGAGTCCTGGTCGCCGAAGACCACGAACGCGGCGGCCGGGTCCAGATCCCACACGCGTCGAGGCTACGACGACCACCGCGCCGGCGGTGCCCGCCGGGTCACCGCGGTGGTGCCACCACCTCGATGACGTCGGCCGGCGCGCGGCGCGGCGCCGGTGGCAGCTCCGCGTCCGGGCCCCAGCCCACGCGCACCACCAGGTACGCCTCGCCGATGCCGGCCAACAGGTCGCGCATCATCCGGCGCGGCCAGGCCAGCTCCACGGCGTCGCTGAGTGGCGCGCTGGCCAGCCCTTCGGCGGTGGCGGTGAGCAGCAGCGCCGACAGCGCCTCGCCGGCGCGCAGCCAGGCCGCCGGCTCGTCGGAGTCGCCGAACAGGATCAGGTACGCCGCGCCCCGGTCGAAGTCCGTGCCCGCGCTGAGCCCGGCCGCCCCGCCGGGGGCGTAGTCGCGCAGCGGCACCCGTCGCGGGGACGGCCGCACGGCGGTGGCGGCGGGCACCCCGTCGCCGCTGCCTGCCGGGCGGTGGGTCCAGTGGTGCAGCTCCTCCCGGTACGCGGGGTCGGCCAGCTCCGCGTCCGCCGCGCGCCCGGTGGACACGGCGAGCATCGGCATCTGGTCCGGCCGGACCACGTGCAGGTGCGCGCCCTCGGCCTCGACGGCGTCCCCGAGCCGGGCCAGCACCGCCTCCGGAACCGGCCGGTCCCCGTACGCGCGGCGGTCGGTGCGGCGGCGCGGGATGGCGTCGACCAGGCGGCCCGCCGGCACGTCCAGGTCGGCCGGGCCGGTGGTACGCACCCGGGCCAGCAGCGACGGTTCGGGCAGCCGCTCGACCACCGCCGCCCAGCCGAACGCCGCCAGCGACACGCGCGCGTGGTGCAGGGCGGCGCCGCAGCTCAGCATCAGCAGCCGGCCGTCCGGGTCGGTGTGGGCGAGCTGCCGGTCCGGGTCGGCGCGCAGCTCCAGCGCGTCGGCGGTGACCCGCCAGCGCCAGGGCTGGGTGTTGAACACCGACGGGGCGTGCAGGGACTGCCGGGCGGCCGCCTCCAGCACCCGTACCCTCGGGTCCTGGTCGGTGCGGGTCGATGAGCTGTTCATGGCGGCCCTCCTGGTTGCTCGTCCCCTTCCGACCCTGCCCGCCGCCGTCGCGGGCGGACAGGGCCGGAGGTCCCGGCCGCACCGGGCCGTGCGCCCCCGCGCGGCGTCAGGCGTCGTCCGGCTCCGGGGGTACGGCGAGAGCGATGGTGAGGTCGAGGACCGTGGCGGGGTCGTGCAGCCGGTCGCCGAACAGCTCCCGCAGCTTGCCCATCCGGTAGCGGACGGTCTGCGGGTGCACGAACAGGTCGGCCGCCACCTCGTCGCGGCGTCCCTGGTGCAGCAGCCACGACCGCAGCGTCTCGGCCAGCCGGTGCGCGGTCGCCGGGGGCAGCGGGGCCAGCGGCGCGAGCGCCTGCGCGCGCAGGTCGGCAAGGGCTTCCGGGTCCATGCTGAGCAGCAGCGTGGCCAGGTGGCGTTCGGTGTCGACCGGTCCGGCGTCCGGCTCGCCGAGGCCGAGCGCGAGCGCCCGGGTGGCCCGCTGGTACGACGCGGCGACCCGGTGCCAGGGCCGGGCCGGGCCGAGCACCGCCCGGTGCCCGTGCAGCAGCCGGGTGAGCTGGCGACGCCGGCCGCCGTGTATGTCCGGCACCAGCAGTACGGCCAGCTCCTCGACCGGGCTCATGCCGGGCAGGTCCTCGCCGCTCTCCAGCGTGTACGGGCTGAGCAGCGCCAGCACCGCGCGCAGGTGCCGGCGGGGCAGCAGCACCACTGTGAGCGTCTGCGGCGGCGGCCAGTCGGCGCGTTCGGCGCTGCGCCGCAGCGACTCCTCCGGCTCGCCGGCCAGCAACTGCTGGGTGAGCCGTTCCAGGCTGCGGCGGCGCATCCGGCCGGCGCTGGCCAGCTCGTCGGCGTGCCCGGCCACGCTCGCCGCGGACAGCTCGTCGATGTAGGCGAACATCAGCTCGGCGAACTCGGCCACCGTCTCCGCGGCCAGCCCGCTGCGGACCGTGGTGGTGGACACCTCGCGCCAGGCCACCCGGGCACCCACCCGGTACGCGGCCAGCAGCGCGTCCATGCTGCGCCCCGAGCGGGCCTCGCCGCTGCCGAGCGCGTACGCGGCCTCCAGCGCCGGGGCCAGGGGAGTGCTCGGGTCGAACGCCTGGGTACCCTCGATGAGCTGGAGGAACGTTCCCAGCGCGATGCGTACCGCGTTTTCGATCTTCGCCCGCATGGCACCGGTGAGCGCGCCCGAGTAATCAGGCACCTCGGCGGTGATCGCGGAGACCGTCCGCTCGGCCACCATCGGCAGCCGGGCGCGCAGCGTCTCCGCCACCCCGGCGTCGAGGTTGAGGTGCGCGGCGCGCTGCCCCGTGCCGGCCTCCGACGTCATGTTTGTTCCCTCCGAACAAAAACCCGCGACTGTTTCACCTTTGCCGGTCAAGATGTTATGCGATCGGGCGGTCACGCTGGTCATATGACCACAACTGCCTCCCGCCGCCCTCAGAAGGTCACCTTCCGGGACAGGCTGCTGCGGCTGGCCGGAGCGGTCACCACACCGGTGCTGCCCGACGACTACCTCGACCTGATCGCGCCGCTTCGCGCCGGCGCCCCGCTGCGCGGCCGGATCGTCGCCGTGCGGCCGCAGACCCGGGACGCCGCCACGCTGGTGATCCAGCCCGGTCGCGCCTGGCAGGGTCACACGCCCGGGCAGTACATCCGCCTCGGCGTGGACGTCGACGGGGTGCGCCAGTGGCGCGCGTACTCGCTCACCTCGCCGCCGGACGCCGCCGACGGCCGGATCTCCGTCACGGTGAAGGCGATCCCCGACGGCAAGGTCAGCAACCATCTCGTACGCCGGATCCGGCCCGGCACGATCGTGCACCTCGACCAGGCCCAGGGCGAGTTCGTGCTGCCCGCCGCGACGCCCGAGCGCGTCCTGTTCCTCACCGCGGGCAGCGGCATCACCCCGGTCATGGGGATGCTGCGCTCCGGGCTGGCCGACCGGGCCGACGTGGTGCTCGTGCACTCGGCGCCCACCCGCGACGACGTCATCTTCGGTACGGAGTTGCGTGCACTCGCCGAACGCGGCGCGCTGCGGCTGATCGAGCGGCACACCGACACCGACGGCCTGCTCGACGTCGCCGAACTGGCCGGGCTGGTGCCCGACCACCTCGACCGCGAGGCGTGGGCCTGCGGACCGATCGGCATGCTCGACGCGGTTGAGGGGTACTGGTCCACCAACGGCCTTCTCGACCGGTTGCACACCGAGCGGTTCCGCCCGACGGTGATCACGCCGGGTGAGGGAGGCACGGTGACCTTCACCGGGGCGGGGGTGACCGTCGAAGCCGACGGCGCCACCACCCTGCTCGACGCGGGGGAGAACGCCGGAGTGCTGATGCCTTCCGGGTGCCGGATGGGCATCTGCTTCGGCTGCGTCGTACCGCTGCGTCAGGGCGCCGTGCGCGACCTGCGCAACGGCGACGTCACCACGGCCGTACCGGGGGACGGCGTGCTGGTCCAGACGTGCGTGTCGGCCGCCGCCGGTACCTGCGACATCGATCTCTGACAGGAGCCACCCACGTGACCGTCATCCAGAAGAAGGCCGTCAACCCGATCGCCCACCTGAGCGCCGAGGACATCGAGATCATCGGCAAGGAACTGGACGCGATCCGGGACCGGGTCCTCGCCGACCGGGGGGAGCGGGACGCCCGCTACATCCGCAAGGTGGTGAAGACCCAGCGGACACTGGAGATGAGCAGCCGTGCGGTGCTGCTGTTCTCGCTGTTCCCGCCGGCCTGGGTCGTCGGCACGGCCGGCCTCACGGTCGCCAAGATCCTGGAGAACATGGAGATCGGGCACAACGTCCTGCACGGCCAGTGGGACTGGATGCGCGACCCGAAGATCCACTCCACCACCTGGGAGTGGGACCACGTCTCCCCGGCCGACCAGTGGAAGCAGTCGCACAACGAGCTGCACCACCGCTACACCAACGTCGTCGGCAAGGACAACGACCTCGGGTACGGCATCATGCGCGTCGACGAGGACCAGCCGTGGCACCCGATGCACCTCGGGCAGCCGCTGTGGAACCTGCTCAACGCGATGTTCTTCGAGTACGGCATCGCCGCGTACGACATGGAGCTGGGCGACCACCTCAAGCAGCGCAGGCTCAAGGACCCGAAGTTCCGGGCCAAGGCCAGGGCCGTCGGGCGCAAGATCCGCCGCCAGGTGCTCAAGGACTACGTGGTGCACCCGCTGCTGTCCGGCCCGTCGTTCCTGTCCACGCTCGCCGCCACGTTCACCGCCAACCTGCTGCGCAACGTGTGGAGCCACTCGGTGATCATGTGCGGGCACTTCCCCAACGGCGTGGAGACGTTCGAGAAGACCTCCATCGACGGCGAGACCCGCGGCGAGTGGTACCTGCGGCAGATGCTCGGCTCGGCCAACATCAGCGGCAGCCGGCTGTTGCACATCATGACCGGCAACCTGTCGTACCAGATCGAGCACCACCTCTTCCCCGACCTGCCCAGCAACCGCTACCAGGAGATCGCCCCGCAGGTGCGGGCGCTGTTCGACAGGTACGGACTGCACTACACCACCGGCCCGCTGCCCAAGCAGGTCGCCTCCGCCTGGTGGAAGGTCATCCGCCTGTCGCTGCCCAACCGTAAGGACAGCCGGCAGCCGGTCGCCCCGGCCGCGCTGGCCTCCTCCGGTACGGCCTGACCCGCCCGTTCGGTGCACGGCCGGTGAACGTCCACCGGCCGGCACCCGACCATCTGCTGCACAGTCGGCATCACCGCAGCTCAGAACCGGTTCAGCGGCCGTCGTGACGGTCCCGCGCCCCCGTACACTCGCGCCCGTCCGGGCGTACGGGTGAAGGGGTGGAACGCCGATGCGGCGCGACGACACGACGCGGCTCGGCCGACGCGTGGTCATGCTCGTCGACAACGTGGTCGAGGGTGACTCGCGGGTGCAGAAGTCGGCCCGCTCGGCCGCCGACGCCGGCTGGGACGTCACGCTGATCGGCTGCGCCCACGTCGACGCCGAACGCCACTGGCGGCTGGGCGACGCCGAGGTACGCGTCCTGCCGCTCACGGATTCACCGGCCGTCGTCTCCAACCCGCCCGGCGTGCCCGGGCTGCGGGCGCGACTGGTGGCCCGGGGCGGACTGCCGTTGCGCGCGGCCCGGCTGGCCCGCCGGCCCGTGGAACACGCCCAGGTCCGCTACTGGCGGGCCCGGCTGCGCGACGGGGCCTGGCGGCGGCTGGAACCGGGGCTCTGGGACTACGAACGGGTCGCCGGCCCCGTCGTGGACGCGCTGCGCCCCGACCTGATCCACGCGCACGACTTCCGGATGCTCGGCGTGGCCGCCCGCGCCGTGGACCGTGCCCGCGCCGCCGGGCGCGACGTGAAGCTGGTCTGGGACGCGCACGAGTGGCTGCCCGGGGCGCGTCCCCGCCGCGACAACGCCCGCTGGCTGCCCGCGCACCTCGGCTACGTCCGCGAGTACGTCGGTCACGCGGACGCGGTGGTCACCGTCTCCGACACGCTCGCCGACCTGCTGGTACGCGACCACGCCCTGCCCGAGCGCCCGACCGTGGTGCTGAACGCCCCGGTCGCCGCCACCCCCGACACGGAAGCCCCCGGCCTGCGGGAGCGCTGCGGTCTGCGTCCGGACACGCCGCTGCTCGTCTACAGCGGGGCGATGGCCGTCCAGCGCGGCCTGGACACGGTGGTCGAGGCGTTGCCGCTGCTGCCCGGCGTACACCTGGCGCTCGTCGTCGCCGACCCGAACGCCGCCTACGTCCGCCAGGTCGTCGCCCGCGCGGGCCGGCACGGGGTTGGCGACCGGGTGCACGTGCTGCCGTACGTGCCGCACCGGCAGCTCGTCGCGTTCCTCGCCACCGCCGACATCGGGCTGATCCCGCTGCACCACTGGCCCAATCACGAGATCGCGTTGATCACCAAGTTCTTCGAGTACGCGCACGCGCGGCTGCCGATCGTGGTCAGCGACGTCCGGACCATGGCCGAGACGGTCCGCGCCACCGGCCAGGGCGAGGTGTTCCGCGCCCGCGACGCCGCCGACCTGGCCCGCGCCGTGCGGACGGTGCTCGCGGATCCGGCCCGTTACCGCGCCGCGTACGAGGGTCCGGACTCCCCGCTCCCGGGCTGGACGTGGGAGGCGCAGGCCGAACGTCTCGACGCCCTCTACCGCCGCCTGCTCACCCCAACCCGCTGACGCCCGCCGCCCGCCGCCCGCCCGGGTGGAACACCACGGGTGTCTCCGGCCCGCTTTGACACCCATGGCGTTCTCCCCGCGCCTTTGGGCGGCATGGTCAACTCCAGGTCGGGGAAGTGGCGGCATCCGAGTGCCGGTGACCCCGCCAGTTCGGGGAAGTGGTGTTGATC